>JAYUQN010000539.1:0-3724 GCA_043756725.1 Saprospiraceae bacterium | reverse complement strand
TGGAGATTTGATGCTTTTGATGGTTTATTTTTATTGCGTCATAAACGACAATGCTACGTATCTTTTTAGTAGTTTTACGTCAGAAAGCAACTACTTTTTAATTGAAACGTTTTAGGCTTAATGACATTTTAAAAAAATAAAAATAAAAAATGAAAAAGATAATTTTAATCGTTTTGACTGTTTTAACTGTACAATTTGTGGGGTTTGCACAAAAAACAGAAACCGAAGAGGATGTTCCACAAAAAAAGGAGCATCCCTCAGGCGATATTTTTGAACAAATGCAGAAGATGCAGCGCGAAATGCTCAAAATGTTTGGTGGTGGCGAGTCAGATTCTTCTGGTGTTTTTGGATTCAAATTTGGTTCACCTAATATGCAGATGGATACCACGTTTTCAAAATCTTTTGGCGGCATGTTTGATGGACAAGAGTGGAAATCCATCATGCCGGGTGACTCTACAATGGGTGATATGATGCGCCAATTGCAAGACAAAATGCCCGACTTCGGTAAAAGCTTTGATATGTCTGAAATGTTCAAAGGTTTTGAAAAACTCTTTGAGGGCGGCATGGACAATATGCCCCGCATAGAACCCAAACAAAAACAACGCTTGGGCGAAGGCGATAAAAAAGAGAAAAAATACAAAACTGAAACCTTATAGTAATGTACGATGTCAGATGTTAGATGTACGAAAATGCACCACTGTTTCGGATATTTCGTATATTTGACACCTAACATCTGACATCGTACACCTAACATCGTACATTAGTTTCTCTTTTTTCAAAAAATATTGAAAATTGTTGAAACTTTTGAGCATAGTTTTGTTTTAATTTGAGACATTTGTACTGTCTAAAATCAAACGCCACTAACGCCACACGTCATGCAAGAAATTATTAAAAAAGCACACCTTATTATTTACCGAATTCGCCAACGCGGATTGGAGGTTTTTCTTGTCAATCATGATATTGAGGGAGAAGATTGGCATTTGCCACAAGCCCCTGTGCAGCAAGTCAAACGTCATGGTATTGAACTTGATTCGATTGAAAAAGATGGGGAAGAGTTTAAAGCTTATGCTGTTGAAGGCGATTGGCACGATATACCGTCTTTGAAAGGGCTGATAAAAGAAGATGTGAAATTTGTAGCCGATAAAGTGTTTGAAGAATTGGAAAAACATGGCACTTACTTCGCCGTAAAAGATGCGGTGAAAAAAGTCATGCCTCAGCAATATGCTTTCTTGAAAGAGTTGCGTGAAATTATTACGGAGAAAAATTCGGTTAAAGACCTATAACCTGTTTTGAGAAAATGTGAAAACTAAAACAACCCTCTTCTCGCTGCTTGTGGATAGTAGTTTAACAAAATAGAAACCAAAAATGGTTAGAGTTCCTTAACTCTAACCATTTTTGGTTTTTTATAGGTTTTACTATTAAGGAATGTTTTACTTTTGCACTTTTAAAGGAGTTGTTAGTTTTTAGTTGATAATTTTGTTGCTGTAATTTTTTGTGTGCAAGTGGGCATTTTTTTTACAATAACCTTGTTAAAATGAACCACGTACAGACGTTGCAGTGCAACGTCTCTACAATTGCACACGAAAAATTACAGCAACAAAACTATCAACTAAAAACCAACAACTAAAAACTAAAAGCTAAATGGCATTATCTGAAACGCATTTTAATTTTCCGAATCAAACGGCTTTTTATCGGGGCAAAGTCCGTGATGTTTATACGCTGGGCGAAAAATTGGTGATGGTCGCATCCGACCGTATCTCCGCTTTTGATTGTATTTTGCCCCGTGCCGTTCCTTATAAAGGGCAAGTGCTGAACCAAATTGCTGCCCATTTCCTATCTACTACCCGCGATATTTGCCCCAATTGGCTTGTAGCAACGCCCGACCCCAATGTGGCTATCGGTCATGCTTGCGAGCCTTTCAAAGTGGAAATGGTCATAAGAGGCTATCTGACGGGTCATGCTTGGCGCACTTATGCCTCGGGTGAACGGGTGCTGTGTGGGGTCACGATGCCAGAAGGGATGCGGGAAAACGATAAATTTCCAGAACCCATTATTACGCCTACCACGAAAGCCGCCGAAGGGCATGACGAAGATATATCAAAATCTGAAATTATCAAACAAGGTATTGTGCCCAAACAGGAGTACGAGCAATTGGAAACGCTCACACGCGCGCTTTTCAAACGGGGTACTGAAATGGCTGCCAAACAAGGCTTGATATTGGTGGATACAAAATATGAATTTGGTGAAAAAGACGGACAAATTTACGTGATTGATGAAATCCATACGCCCGATTCGTCACGTTATTTTTATACTGAGGGGTATGCAGAAAGGCAGGTTAAAGGTGAAAAACAACGCCAACTTTCAAAAGAATTTGTTAGAGAATGGTTAATCACTAACGGTTTTCAAGGAAAAGAAGGACAGACAATGCCTGAAATGCCCGATGCCTTTGTGAAAGAAATCACAGCCCGCTATATTGAGCTATATGAAAAAGTAACGGGTAAAAAGTTTGTAAAAACCCGTTCAAAAGATATTTTGAAACGCATTGAAAAAAACGTCACCCAATGGATAATGGACAAATGACAATGGAAAACGGACAATTCGCTATCAAGCAAATTGTCCGTTTTTTATACCATTTAGATTTATTTTTTTTCATTTTGTCCATTTAATCTAAAGGTGTTGATACGCTGAGAATAGGAATAGGAATAAAAGAACCACCATTGCCAAATAATCTGAAGTTAAAGAAACCAAAATTGATGGCTGCTTTTTTTGTAAAATATTTTGCCCCTATTGTAAATAAAGAAGTCCTTCGTTCTGAAAAAGAATTTTCTTTGAATGTATAAAACTCCCCTGATAAACTCCAATTATTGGCTATGCGATATTGCCCACTCAGCAATATAACTGGCTGGGTCTCCCATTGTCCATCAGTGTGAAAACCACCTATGCCTAAACTCAGGTTTTTATCTTTGTTGCCCAATGTCGAAATACCATACAGTAAACTGGCAGTACTACCGTTACTGCCTCCAAAAATCACAGCACCACCTGCAAGCCCTCCTGCACTAATATGAAAATTATCGCTAATGCTAAATGATAGTTTCGCTGAAGCGAAGCCCACTAAGCCCACTTCTGAAAATGGCAAGATTATCACGCCCCCACCCAAACGTATATTGTCTGTTAAGCCACCACTTAGATGATTGACAAAAATATAATAATTGGTGTATTCGCTTTCTTTTTTCCCATTATCAATAGCCGTAGGGGCTATTAATGACCGATTGGCAAATCTGTTGGTTAAGCGAGGCTCATACAAAATTTTGGACTCTTTTACTTTCCCCGCCTCTTCAATGCTTTTAATATCGCTCATGGGTAGCTTGATTCTACCGAGTTTATCGGCATCAATGATGATAGTATCGCCTTGTCTTTCAACCAATCTGCCATGAATGGTGGAGCCTTGTTTGAGTTCAACGACAATAAATAAAGGTTTTACCGTGTCTTGAGGTGTCTGTGAAAAACAAAATGTAAGGGTAAAAAACGTTAAAAGGTAGGTCAAAAAATGGTTTTTCATCGAAAAAGTTTTGAATTTTAGGAAAAATTTGAATGCCCGTAGCTTCGACAATTTCTAAAAATTTAGGTAATTACTTAGCCGTATGATGGACTTCAGTCCGTCCCGATTTCCTCGGGATGTGCCATAAATATCTAAGTAATTGTGATAATTTTATTTAAAAAATAG
>JAYUQN010000538.1:0-3734 GCA_043756725.1 Saprospiraceae bacterium | reverse complement strand
TTTATGTTTTTTAAACGGATAGCGGATATCGTGCGAGCTGGCTTATAATATCACCGTATCCTTTCGGGCGCGAAAGGAAATTGAAAATGCTATTGAGTATTATGTCTTATCTGCAAGTTTTTGAAGTGCTTTGGCTTTTGCCAATCTGACAATGTGTTCTACCGTCATGTGCCTTTCCATTTCAGCATTTTCTTCCACTGTCAAGCTGACAGTTTTGTTTTTTTCAAGCAATTGATTGACGCGAGCTTGAGCTTTTGGTGGCGCTTTGTAAGCAATAACCCGATGAGGTGACAGACTCGCAAGGAATTGCGCTAAATCATCGCAAACTGAATTATATTCTAAAACCATCTTTTAATTTTTTTACAAAGTTGGGAAAGCGTGGTATTGTTACCTTGCTTTGTACTCGTAGGTTTTTGAGAGGATTGGGGCATTTTAAAGCGTATTTTTATACAGTATTAAAAACAGACTCTTTACAAAGTTAGGGGAATATTAAATAAATGTCAAATCATTTTAATAATATTATAATAAATTAAATTTCCGTTTAAAAACGACAAAAGGCAATGCTTTACGCACTGCCTTTAGTTATTTCTCCCGCCCAAATAAGTATTTAGGGATTGCGTAAAAAATAACATACCCACACGCAGGAAGAAGGAGGCGATTTGTTTTTCTTTTGGGTTTTTCTCCTTTGGGTATCTTATTTTTTACTTCGTCCCTAACTTTTTATTATTTTACAATAATCTTTTTTGTCAATTCTCCATCTGCCGTTTTCAAATGAATGAAATACAAGCCTTTGGCGTGGTAGCTCAAATCGAGATTTAGCTGTGTATCATTTTCAGAAAATACCCCCTTCCCATCGGGACTCCTACGGAGCAGTATAGTGCGTCCTAAAATGTCTTTTACCGATAATTCTTTGATTTTCAGAACATTATCAGGGTTTAGTACGATTGTAAAACGTCCACTTGTTGGATTGGGATAGGCTTCAAAAGTATTATTAGGCAGTTCTTTTAAAGCACTGACTCTTGAAAAATTGGCAACCAAATCTCGAGAAGCAGTGCCGAGAATAAATTTGAATATTGAATCAGATGAGACGGTAACTGTGCCTTCCGTCCATTTCACAAATTTGAAACCCGCATTGGCAGAAGCGCGCACTGTGACAGAATCGGCGGGGAAAAATAAGCCACCGCCCGTTGCTTTGCCCCCTTCAGTAGCGCTGACACCTACGTTATAGGAAGATAAAATACCTTTACTGCAATTGTTCCAATCTTGACTGATTAATACTCTTTGGTAAGGTATAGTTATTTTAGACAAATCCAATAAGCGATTGGCAACGCTTGAACCGTTCAAAACGCCACAACCTTGAAGGTCGAATCGGGCAGATTCGGCATAATTAATAGCTGTTGAAGCATCTTGCCAAGTATTGTTTTTTAAGTATTTGAATTGATAGACTTTATTGAAAACGGTATCTGTGAAAAGGTAAAAACCATTAGTTGGTCCTTGCATTTTCATCGAAGTAGCATCCCAGTTTTGCGGGAAACCTGCATCTTTTTGAAAATCGCCTACTATATGCACGGGTGCATTTTGCACTTGGTCCAAACTCAAACGAAATGTGACAATCACAGGTACTATGGTTGAAGTGTAGGGTTCGCAACGCACATCGAAAAAGACAAAACCTGTATCACATTGATATTTTTCATTACAAACACGATAAATCAAAGAGTCTTTTCCACAAAAATCTTGTTTCGGTGAATATCTTAAAGTATCGAGTGTTAAAAAGCTCAGAGAACCATTTATAGGGGCTGCCGATAAACCAACCGCAATTAATCTACCATTGATAAGGTCATTAGTGGTCGGATTGAAAATAATAGGCGTGTTTTTACCAGTCACGATATAATCATTAGCGGCTACGGGGTTGTTGGTAAAAGTTGTAGCACACGACACATCCGCAATGATTTTAGCTGTATCGCAAAGTCCCCGTTCATTACAGATATAATAAATGAGGGTGTCTTTATAGGCGCACTGGTTAAATTGTGGCACATAAATCAAACTATCCCTTGTTTTGAAACCCACTGAACCACGCTTTGGTGTTTGAACAAGCCCTAAAGTAGTTAAAGTTTCACCGTTGAGACTATCATTGAGCGTCGGTTTGAAAATAATAGAGGTGTTTTTACGAGTAGAAATGAAATCATCGTTTGCGTCGGGTGCGGTGCTACTCCCTATTGCTCTACATAAAACATCAATAAATATCTTTGCTGTATCGCATTGAAAATTTTCATTGCACAGATAATAGCTCAAAGTATCTTTATAGTCACACTCATTAAACTTTGGCGCATAAATTAAACTATCCAAAGTAACGAAGCCAATAGTGCCTCGCGTGGGGGGTGAAGCAATTGCCACAGCCAAAAGTTTTCCACCAAATAGCGAATCATTCAACGTGGGTTTGAAATACAAGGGAATGTTTTTCAATGTAGAATATCTATCATTAACTGCTTTGGGTTTTTGCGAAAAAGCGTTAAAAGATAGAAAGAATGTACAAAGAAATAGGAACAGCCAAGTGCGGTTTGTACGGATTGTCGTCATTGTTCATAGAATTATTATAGGCAATTTTACAGTATGGGAAGGATTTAAGCTGTAAATAGTGCCTATAGTTTGCAAATATGTTTTAAATCAATTTTACAAAAGTAATACTTTTTTTTTACTTATACAATTTTTGTAGTTGTATGATTTAGACGTTTTAGGTAGGAAATGGTCACTTTTGCTTGAAAATGTGGTAAAGAATAACAGATTGTTAACAAAAAAAAACGGACAATAGGGGATTGCCCCATTGTCCGTTTTGCATCCTCGTTTATTTGCTGTACTAAAATGGACGCGTTGCTTTCACAAAGGTTTTTTGATAATACGCTGTGAAAAGATTATCTTCTCGCACACCATTGTTAGGCGCATGAACAAACAGAATCATATTATCCGATTTACGTTCAGTAACAATACCAACATGAGAAATCTTTTTCTCAGAACCTGTAATAAAAAAAAGTAAATCGCCTTTCCGCACGTCTTTAACTTTCAACTCTCTGCCTACATTGGCAATGTCGTAAGAAGAGCGAGGCAATTTTAATCCTGCTGAATTGAAAGCCAAATTTATCAAACCCGAACAATCCAAGCCCTTTGATGTTGTGCCACCATATTGATAAGGTGTCCCGATAAAAAGGCGGGCAGATTGTACAACTTTATGAATGACTTGGGGTGAATAGGCTTTACTGTAGGCATCGGTCGATTTTGTCGGTTTGGTATCGGTTTCAGTCGGCTTTTTAAACAGACCGCAACCATTACCAAAAGGTATAGCGAGTAAAAGAAACAGAATAAGGGTCGTTTTGCTCGGTGACATTAGGTTTGTTTTTGTTAAAAAATTCGCAACAAGTGCGTTTGGTTTGCGCTATTTAATTTTGCTAATTTAGCTCTAAATAGTGTTTCACCTATTTCAATTGTGTTAGAATTATTAGATTGCAGTGTCTATCTAAAGCATTTTTTTACTGAAAATAGAAATATTAATAAATGCAATCTCTACAATAAAACAAGTATTCAGTGTTTTTGGTTCGTTTATTCAATAGTCCTACTCCTTGAACATTAGTATAGCACGACGATATTGTCATCCCGAGGAACAAGGAATATGGATGTAAAACAATGATAATCAATATTTTACATCCATATTCCTCGTTCCTCGGAATGACAATAGTGCTATG
>JAYUQN010000537.1:0-3740 GCA_043756725.1 Saprospiraceae bacterium | reverse complement strand
CTGTGAGCGATTTTTTTGCTCACAGAGAGCCACAGAGGTTTCA
The DNA here is from genome assembly GCA_043756725.1 of Saprospiraceae bacterium. GTDB lineage: Bacteria > Bacteroidota > Bacteroidia > Chitinophagales > Saprospiraceae > JAAFJT01. The sequence continues at coordinate 3,697 of JAYUQN010000537.1, read as the reverse complement.
CAGAGGTCTAAAAACGGCTTTCATTTCAGTATAATAACACAAAGGTAAAATCAATAAGGGTTTTGAAAGCACAAAGTGTTGGGAATATTTTTAATTGATACGCGCCTTTGGATTTAGTAAAACAGCAAAATTTTTATATTTTTTTTTAAAATTCTTAACCTTTTAATGGCGTTTTTCAATTTTCTTTGCAGTGCGAAAGCAATAAACGTATCATAATTTAATAAAAAAATGGAAAAAAGATTTAGTGATTCTTATCAGTATATCCTTGAAAACTGGCAACATATTGTCAAAAAGTATCAAATTCCAAATACAAAAATTGCCGTGTGGCAAATGATTACATCCTTTCTGCCTTTTGTGGGTCTATGGATTTTGATGTATTTCAGCTTATCCGTGTCTTATTGGATTACGCTCGGTCTGGCTTTGGTGAACGCCTTTTTTTTAGTGCGTATTTTCATCATTCAGCACGATTGTGGGCATCAGTCTTTCACAAAATGGCGCAAATTCAATGATATTATTGGTTTTGTTTGCAGTGGTTTCAGCTTGATTCCTTATAAATATTGGGCGAAGGCGCATAATTTTCACCACGGTCATTGTGGTCGCCTTGAAACAGATATTCGAGACATTGGCGATATGCCTTTGCTGACGGTGAATGAATATCGTAATTTGCCTAAGCTCCACAAATTAGGCTATCGTTTGTTTCGTATGCCTTTAATTCTATTGAGTTTGGGTTCATTTTACTATATTTTTGTTCACAATCGCTATGCGTCTATCAAACAAAAAGGTTTCGAGTTTGCTAAAAAATCGCTTGTTTTGAGCAATTTATATATGGTGGGCATCTATGTGGCAGGCATTTTTCTGTTTGGCGCCGCTACTTTTCTGAAAATACATTTGCCGATTGTCTTGTTCTTTTCAGTGATGGCATTTTTTGCTTTTTACATCCAGCATCAACACGAGCAAGCGTATAAAAAATGGAAAGATGAGTGGCATTTTGTCATGGCAGCTTTAAAAGGCAGCACCTATTGGAAGCTTCCCCGCGTGTTTCAATGGCTAACGGGCAATATTGGTATCCACCACGTTCACCATTTGAGTTCGTTGATACCCAATTATAATTTGCAAAAGTGTAAGGATGAAAACCCTGTTTTACAAGAGCATGTAACAGTTGTGTCTTTCACAGGCAGTTTGCAATATTTTCTCAATAAATTGTGGGATGAACAGCAAGATCGGATGATTACATTTCGGGAATATAAGCAGTTGTATGGGAGTGCGTGGTAATTTATTGGTGAAAAGTTAAAAATACTGAGGGGGTGCTTTCAATGTAAGAAAGCACCCCCTCAGTATTTTGCGTAAAAAAAGCGGCTTTTGGTAGAAAACCGCTTTTTTATAGTGTTTTTTATAAAACCTTTTTACCACCCAATCCCATAATCCTCCCCATGATTGCTCGAACCACCCCAAAAACTCCCATGTTTCCAATCAAAATATATGGCATTGATGGGTCCACTTGTGCGGTCTTGGTAGGTCAATTTATAACCCATTCGGCTCAACTCTTTGCGCACATAAGGCGGCGTTTGCTCATTCAGCGTTAGTCCACCAATGCTTTTATCATGCTTTCCAAAACTTGAAAACATTTGAAAAGTTTTGAAACTCGGGGCTTCGCAAGCCTCTTGCACGGTCATATTGAACTCATTGATATTTAAGAAAAATTGTAGCAATAATTGGTCTTGCTCATCCCCTGCTTGTTTAGCAAATGAAAGATACGGTTTTCCATCTTTCAGCGCAAGACTGGGCGTAAGGGTCACGCGCGGGCGTTTACCCGGCTCCACCACATTAAAAGGGCTTTCTTTAGGGTCTAAAACAAAAGACTGCATCCGCTGACTCATACCCACGCCCGTATTACCCGCTATGCAAGCAGGAACCCAACCACCACTGGGCGTAATAGAAACCACCCAACCTTCTTTATCGGTTGCTTCTATGGATGTTGTACCTGCTACAAAATCTTCTAAAAACTTTTCAGTCAAAGGTGCATTTGATTTTAGTTCAAGGCTGGTATTACCCCAATTTTTCAAGGCATCGGTAAAAGGACTCATTTTACCCTCAAAAGGATACGGGTCTCCCGGTCCCGCTTTGGTATCGTTCATATCAGGTTTTATCAATTTGCTGCGCTCTTTGGCGTATTCTTTTGACAATAAACCTTGCATAGGTTGTTTGTTAGCAGCAAAAGCGGGGTCGCCGTAGTAAAAATCACGGTCGGCAAAAGCCAAATTCATGGCTTGATAAAGCGTATGGATATAGCGGGTTGAGTTGTAACCCATGCTTTTCAGATCAAAATTTTCAAGAATATTTAGGGTTTGGAGCATGGCAGGTCCTTGCGTCCATTGCTGCAATTTGTAGACATCCACGCCTTTATAATTGACCATCAAAGGCTCCTCAATTTTCACTTTCCAGTTGGCTAAATCTTCTTCGGTTATCAAACCGCCTTGTTCTCTGCAACCCCTTGAAAATTCTTTGGCAATTTCACCACGATAAAACAAGTCATTGGCTGCATAAATCGCTTCTTTTCTCGATTTTCCTTTAGCAAGCGCTTGCTGTTCGGCATTGACTAATTTCTGTAACGTGCCCAATAAATCTTTTTGGACGAATATTTCACCGCCATCTGGTGCTTCTCGCTTTTGACCTAAATGGGGTAAAAAAACCTTTTTGGAATAGGGCCACTGCTTGATTTGCTCTTTTCCACGCTCAATACTGTTAGCGGTCTGGGTTTCAATGGGATAGCCTTCTGCCATACTCATGGCAGGTGCTAAAACATCTTTGAGGCTCATGGTTCCATATTCTGCTAACATGGTCATTAACCCACCGGGCGTACCAGGGGTTACGGCGGCTAAAGGACCAAATTCAGGCGGGTATTTCATCCCTTTGTTTTTATAAAATTCTGCCGTTGCGCCCGTTGGTGCGACGCCTAAAGCATTGATAGCGATAACTTTTTTAGTTTTAGGATTGTAAATCAAGGCTTGCGTTTCACCCCCCCAACTTAAGACATCCCACATGGTGCAGGTGGCTGCCAACATGCCACAACCCGCATCCACAGCATTGCCGCCTTTGGCGAAAATCATGGCTCCTGCGGTTGCTGCTAAAGGCTTGCCTGTGATCGCCATCCAATGCTTGCCGTGCAAAGGCGGCTTTTGGGTCAAGACGGGTAAATTGTTGAACGATTGGCTTTTAGCGGAAAAAGCGACAAGGCTCAGGCAGAGCGTTATGAGTAGAAATTGCTTATTTTTCATTGCTTTACATTTTTTTTGTAAATATAAAACACCCCCTCAGTATTTTCATCGAATTTATTGTTTTTTAGCTATACGTTTTGTAAAACCCTTGAAATGGAGCGAAAAAGGGTTTTATTATAGCATGTAACAATTTTGTTTTTTTACCAAACTTTTACTTTCAAAACTTATTATACTAACAAAAACGTTTACCTTTGAAACTATAAATTTTATTTTTCACTATTAAAACACTTTATAGACATATAATAGCTATTTTATATAAAATAAAATCAATCATGGAAAATCAAAACCTTATCCCTTTTGAGGGTAAAAAAATTAGAAATGTTTGGCACAATGGTGAATTATATTTTGCTGTTATTGATGTTATTGAAGCCTTGACAAATACAGATAATCCAAGACAATATTGGACAAAGGTTAAGAACAAA
>JAYUQN010000536.1:0-3744 GCA_043756725.1 Saprospiraceae bacterium | reverse complement strand
CAGCGGGATAATCTAACCCGAGCAATTTGCCTGTTTTATCGAAGGCTTCGCCTGCGGCATCGTCGGTGGTTTCACCCAAAATTTCCATATTCAAATAGTCATTGACTCTGACAATTTGGGTATGCCCGCCTGAAACGGTTAAGCAAAGGAAAGGAAAAGTAGGCTTTGGGTCTTCCGCAAAATGGGCTAAGACGTGGGCTTGGAGATGATTGACCTCTATCAACGGTATGCCCAATGCCAGCGCAAACGATTTTGCAAACGACACGCCCACTAATAGTGAGCCTATCAAACCGGGACCCCGCGTGAAAGCCACAGCATCAATATCGTGCTTTGAAATACCTGCTTTTTTAATCGCGGCATCCACTATGGGAACGATATTGATTTGATGTTGTCGACTGGCAACTTCAGGTACAACGCCGCCATACAGTTTATGAATTTCCTGCGTCGCCACGCAATTACTTAGCACTTTACCCCCCCGCCTGATGTCATCGGGATGTGCCATAAGTATAGCCGCGCTTGTATCGTCACATGACGACTCAATAGCGAGGATAATAACATTTTCACTGTTTTTCAAAATAAAAAAAATTTTTATTCGTACAATTTGTAAATTCGTAGCTTAATTTGGCGCAAATTTCAACTAATTTTTAAAATAACAAGCATTAATTGAATGAATATAACAGAAGAAGTAAAAGAATTAATTGCAGATGGCAAAACGCAGGAGGCTTTAGAGTGGTTGCAAAGTATTTTGAAAGACCAAGATAAAGACCTTTTAAACCAAACATATCTGCTTGAATCGCAATATAAAGATATGAAACAGCGCATGCGTTTGGGCTTGCAAGATGCTTCAGCAGATCTGAATCGCATCAATTACACCTTGCTTTCTCTTTGCGACGACATTGATAAAGCAGGGATTACGGGTGAAAATCGGGATAAAACCATAAGTCAACCACGGAGTAAAGATACATCTTCGCTGGCTATATGGATTTTTGCCATTGCTTGTTTTATCGGCATTGCGGTTATTATAGGACTTGTACTATTGAATGATGGTTACTCTAAAAATAAGAATTCCGATACCCCCAATAAAACAACAAGAGATGAACAAAAACAAGCCGTTTTGACGGTAAATAAAATAGAATGGGCAGCTTTACCCAATGCCACTAAAATCCTGTCTTCTTATTATGGCGATTTTAGAATAGAAATACAAAACATTGTCGCTGAAGCAAAAGATGCCAACTCTAAAAGACTGACCTTGACCTTGAAATTGACTTGCGACAAAACATCAACGGGCTTTTGCAGAACCAATTATTTAGAATACCGCTTGATAAAACCCAATGGCGATAAAGATGCTCCGCTTTTTGATGGAGAATATAAAGTTATGCAGCCCAAAGAAGGAACTAATACAGCGGGCATTATTCAGTTTGAAGTACCCAATGGCATGAGACAAGTGGATTTGCAAATTTATTATAGAGACGAACAAGATAAAAGCAGTAGTATTCTAAAATTGACTCAAAAATAGCTGCCGATAAAAAAGAAAAAATCATATTTATACTTTAACAATTCAAAAAATTTTGTTAATTTTACGAGGTATTTATATTTTATCATATTTCACTACTTAATTCCTGTTCACATGGCACTATTTAACGCAGAAAAAAAAGGAACAAACACCCCCCTCAGTAATGGCAGCCCAACTGCCCTCGATTCGGGCTTAACTTGCGTCATTGCTCGAGGCACTGTTATTGATGGTATCGTCAAAACGTCTGAAAATATTCGGATTGAAGGCACCATTAAAGGGCAATTGCTGTGCGATAAAAAACTCGTAATGGATGGTGGCAGCTTAGTAGAAGGCGATATTACGGCGGGCGAATCTACCATTAAAGGCGAAGTACGAGGCACTGTCACCGTTCATAACACCTTACATTTGCTCGAATCTTCTTTCATAAAAGGCGATATTAAAGCTAAAAAACTGCACGTCGAGGAAGGCGCAAAATACGACGGCAAGTGTTTGATAGGATAATAAAAATCCTGCAAAAACTATGGAGAAAATTACAATTATCGGAACAGGCAATGTGGCTTATCATTTAGGTAAGCGTTTCAAAGAGAAAGGCTTTGACATCGCTGAAATCGTTGGGCGCAATGCTGAAAAGGGGACTCAATTAGCCACTTTATTTCAAACGCATTTTCAAAATAATTTTAAAAAAATTAAAACGGACAGTGATTTATACATCATCGCTGTCAGTGATTCGGCTATTGAAAATGTTGCTAAAAATATGGCACAAGCGCTTGATAATCAATGGGTTGTCCATACCTCGGGTTCTATACCTTCTACAGTTTTACAACCCTATTTCAAGCATTTTGGCAGTTTTTACCCGCTCCAAACTTTTTCAATAGGGAGCCAACCTGATTTTGATATCATACCCATTTTCATCAATATATCCCCCCCTCTCCAAAGGAGTCCTCACGGACAGTATTTTACGGATTTATTGAAAAAAACCGCCCTTAAAATTTCCCCTTTTGTGTATGAATTGTCTGATGAACAGCGCATTGTGTTGCACATTGCCGCCGTTTTTGTCAACAATTTTACCAATCATTTATATACTATTGGTGAAAAAATTGTTGCCCAACACGGTTTACCTTTTGATGTTTTAAAACCTTTGATATTTGAAACGGTTAATAAGATACAGAAACATCGCCCAGAGGATATGCAGACAGGACCCGCTCGTAGAGGCGATACCGTTACGATTGAAAAACATTTAGATTATTTAAGTAAAAATCCCCCCCTTCCCATAGGGACTCCCTCGGAGCAGTATTTAGGCATATATAAAATTTTAACTGACAGTATAATAAACGTAGCTTCGGATTTATCCGAACCCGTAGCTTCGCCTTCAGGCGAACCCGTTTCGACGGATTTATCCGTCAACGATATTTAATAACAGCAACAACGGATAAATCCGTTTAAACGGGTTCGCCTAAAGGCGAAGCTACGTGATATGTTACAAAACATAAAAAATCATGAGAATAGTCGGCGAAATACCCCATCCCGTTTTGAAAATAACGGTTTTCAAAAACGAGGGCAAATACAGTATCAAATTTGAATCGGGCTTGTTAGAGCAGATATACAAATTCAGAGAAGACGAACGCTTACAATCTTTTGAAGATATACAAAAGCTTGCAGATGAAGCTTTTATAGAAAAATCCGCTGATTTACTGAGGGGTATGTACGACGCTCGAGAGGAGGCTTTTCAGCGCAATTTTCAAACAGAAGAAGAGGAGTTTGATGTAATACTATAATTAATGCGAATAATGGATTAAAAATGAAAACATCTAAAATATAATATGTAGTCCTTTAGCCGTTTTTCACTTTTCACTAATTAAAAGTGCCTCAATATCTTTCATAAACCTATCCACATCTTTGGCATCTGTGCCATCGCAAAACGAGCGAACGTGCCGTTTTTTATCCACCAATATCAACCTACCAGAATGGTCGAAGCCGCCCGGGGCAGTGGGGTCTTCTTGGGCGATGCTGAAATAATTGTCGGCAATGCCATATATTGAATCTTTTTCACCCGTTACAAAATGCCATTTAAGGGCAGAAACGCCTAATTTTTCAGCATAATCTTTTAATCTGCCGACTGTATCCCGCTTGGGGTCAATAGTATGAGAAAGCAATAAGACGCGCATTGAGTCTTTGAAACGGTCGTGGACACGTAACATTTGAGCCGTTACTTTGGGGCATATCGTAGGGCA
>JAYUQN010000535.1:0-10572 GCA_043756725.1 Saprospiraceae bacterium | reverse complement strand
TGTAGCAATTGTAATTCACCATCAATATGTTGCACTATCATTTCGGCTTTTTCAGACAAATTATCCAACTCCAGAATCGTTTGTTTGATGGTGCTTTTGATATTCATATTGGAAGCGATGAAATTAAGCAAGAACACATCGTTATTGATATTCCGCAACATCACCTGCGCTTCGTTCGGAATTTGAGGAGACAATTCAACAATCTCTCTGGCTTTGTCTCGAATAGTGGCTATCAAAGCCTCAAATTCCATTTTATTTTCAGACTCTACATATTCCAATACACGAATATCAGCTTGTAGAAAAGGTTCATCATTCACCATTTCAATCAATTCCATACGTTTACGTCCTTGCAAAATGACAGTGGTAGAGCCATCAGGCATTTTCAACAAGCGCAAAATACGGGCAACTGTTCCTACTTTATACAAGTTTTCGGCTGAAATATCATCAGAATCTGCATTGCGTTGCGACAAGACCCCCAATAGTTTGTTGGTATCATAAGCTTTTTGCACGGCTTTGATAGATTTTTCACGTCCTACTGTAATGGGTATCACAACCCCGGGAAACAAAACCGTGTTTTTCAAAGGTAAAATGGGAACAATATCAGGAAACGTTTCATTTTTTTGAACATCATCATCTTCATCCATTGACATCATGGGCATAAATTCCGCATCATCTTCCATCGGCATCATTCTTTCTATTTCTTCAAAGCTATTTTGCATTCGTATTTTTTAATATGGGTAATGAGTATTGGGTGATAGGTAATGGATTAAAGCATAACAGCTTATTACTCATTACCAATCACCCATTACATATAAATAAATGTCACCTTGTCAGTTTTCTTGACCGTCAAAGGTAAGCATAGATAAGGCAAGTTTTATACCATCGGTGTTTTTAATGACAAAAAGGCAGGCACAGACCCCCCTCAGTATTTTGGCTGCTTTTTTCGCTTAGTTTTTCACACTAACAATTTTCTTAAAAACATAATCGCCAACAGCCCGACCTTGTTTTATACCTGCTTCTATAGCAGGACGGAAATGAATACCCCCATACATTCGGCTTATTGCGGCTTCATTTGCGGCTTCGTTAAAAGATTTAAAAGTACGTGGCGGCATTCCGAATTGCATTTCTGTGCTGTCTGTAAAAGAAATATTATCGCCAAATAGAGTTGTCAAAGTTTGTGAAGCTACGCCAGAAAAAACGCTGTGACCGCTGCTGTGTTCTGGAAATGGCGGAGTGACGATAATGGGTGTCCAATCATCAGAAATATATTTATTTATATACGATTCTGGGCGAATCACCTCCGAACGGTATTTTTCATCCCAACAACTTATCACGCCATCAAACATCGCAATAGCCAAACGAGCATTCATTTCAGCCACCTTAAATATATCTGCTTTGAGTTGCCGTGAAGCATACATGCCAATATGCAGCCAATGCCCTGGGGGTGTTACTTTTTTAATGATAAAATTGACATGTCCTGCATTTTGCGTTGATGAAGGGCTATCGTCCCAATATCGAGCAATAGCAATACGTTCAGGCGTAGAATCCAAAACAGATTTATAAACCTCGTAGGCTTCTTTATAAAATTTACTGCCTTTAAGCGAATCAAAATGTGTGGGGGGTGTGGGTTTAAATTGAGCCGCTGAATCCATAATCATTGGGCGAATTTTACACCAATGTGGTTCTGACGCATCTGCATAGTCTGGAGCTGTAGGTCGCCAACGCGTAGGGTCAGTTATGCGAACAGTGTATTTGGGCATGGAGCGGGTTTGGGCATAATTGTCTTTCGCTGACCATTGTATAATAGCACCTCCAATCGTATCTCCTAAAGCCACAGAACGTTCAAACACATCGCTTGGAATACCTATATCTTTAAATTCTTTCAAAAGCTTTGTCGTGAAATTTTCAATACTGTCTTCTGAAAAAATTAATTTTTTCCCCACTTTCAAATAAGCTTTGACGCTGGCAACAGGGTAACAATATTCTTTTCCTGCTTCTGGTTTGGGTAATTCTGTCAAACCATTAAGCTGCCCTGCGAGGCTTTGATACGAAGGGTTACCCGCTATCAACGCTTCATAGCTTGCGATGTGCGTATAGTTATATATGCGCGCAGCAATCATGGGTGGAAATAGGTCGTGTTTGATAGTAGAAGTAAGAGCCAACATAGAACGGTGTAGAAACTCAGGATTGGCAGCCTCTTGCTGAAAATTAGGGTTTTTCTTTTCAAAAAGACTACAACTTGTAAAAAACAGGTTGATTATCGTCATGAAACACAAGTTTTTTATAAGATTCGATTTTAACATTCTTATTGATTTTAAATATAAAACGCAAAGATAAAAAAAGGACGTAGCAGATGAATAATCTTTTTCATATACTTTGACACAATTCTATCAAAACACCATTTGTCCCTTTCGGATGCAGGAAACAAACCCATTTATTATCTGCTCCTCTTTTCGGTTCTTTGTTCAAAAGTGTGAACCCTTCTGACTCCATCCGCAGCATTTCAGCTTTAATATCAGCCACTTCAAAAGCGATGTGGTGGATACCTTCACCTTTTTTTTCAATAAATTTGGCAATGGGGCTATCTTCTCTTATGGCTTCTAAAAGTTCAATTTTAGAATCGCCTATTTTAAAAAAAGATGTTAGAACGCCTTCAGTTGCTACCTCTTCCATTTTGTAAGGAGGCGTAGCTAAAAGTTTTTCAAAAAGAATATTGGATTGTTCAATATTTTTAACCGCAATGCCTAAGTGTTCGATTTTTAACATTTTTACAGTTTGATTTTAAGCAATAATTTCATATTCCAAGCACAAACCACAAAGTTAATCCACCAACGTAAACACTGTATCCGAAAAAAATTTCTAATTTTGCACCTTATGAAAAAAACTTACTTCGTCTCCGATTTTCACCTTGGCGTAGATGCTCGATTAACCAGCCTTGAGCGTGAAAAACAGATATGCCGTTGGCTCGATAAAGTGAGTGCCGATGCGGAAGCCATCTATTTGGTGGGCGATGTATTTGATTATTGGTTTGAGTATAAAACGGTGATTCCAAAAGGTTTTAGCCGCATTCTGGGCAAATTGGCAGAAGTGCGGGATAAAAATATTTCCATTTACTTTTTCACAGGCAATCACGATATGTGGATGTTTCATTATTTTGAAGATGAAATGGGTATCCCAATTTATCGGACACCCATTGTGCGTCAAATTCATGGTAAAACATTTTTTATAGGGCATGGTGATGGATTGGGTCCCAAAGATTATGGCTATAAAATGATTAAAAAAATATTTGCCAATCCCGTCTGTCAGTGGTTGTATGCCCGTTTGCACCCTAATTTTGGACTACCTCTGATGCGGTATTTTTCAAGCAAAAGCCGTGATTCACAAGACCCTGCCATAGAAAGTTATTTCAAAGGTGCAGAAAAAGAGTATTTGATACTTTACACGAACAAAAAAATAGACGAACTTGCACCCGATTTCTTTATCTTTGGACATCGCCATTTGCCGATTGACTGGATACTGAAAAACGGAACGACCCGTTATATCAATCTCGGTGAATGGCTATATGCTACAACGTATGCCGTTTTTGACGGAACAGACGTTTCACTACAAATATTTGAAAATGAGAATATTACATTTCACACAAATCATTAAAAATTTCATGAACAGACAATTTATTACCTATTACCTATTACTCATTACCCTTCTAATACCCCCCTCAGTATTTGGGCAAAATTGGAAGCTCTATAAGAAAAATGATGCACTCGATTGCCGTTTTTTTGTCACCGATGCTATGCACAACATCTATATTATTACATCTAAAAATGAAATCTTGAAATACAATCAAGATGGTTCCTTTGAAGCACGGTATGTTAATCTGAAAATGGGTAAATTGGCGCAACTGGATGTGAGCAACCCTTTCAAATTATTGGCTTATTATTCCGATTTTCAACTGGTACAGTTGCTTGATACGGAGTTAAACTCTTTGGGTTCAGTCAATTTATTAGATGCGGGAGTGGCAAGAGTGGGTGCAATCGCCATGTCAGATGATGGAAAAGTCTGGATTTATGATGTAGGTACCACTAAATTATTGACTTTGGCAGACAAAAAAGCCCAACAAACGCAAAGTGCCGTTGTACCTTTTAGTGGCGCAACACCAAGCCAAATGGTCGTCAAAAACAATGTTTTATACGCCAATGTGCAAGGCAAAGGTATTTTCACATTCGATAGATTCGGTAAGTATATAAAAACATTGGATATTAAAAACTGCAACTATTTTCAAGTTTTTGACAATCAATTGTTTTACCAACAAAATGGAACATTTAATATTTTTAATCTACAAACACAGAAATCTACACCTATGACTCTGCCAGAAGGTATAGTCGGAAACGAGCCTTTGCGCTTGGAAAAGAGTTGGTTATTTGTGCAAAAAGGAAAATCCATTATTATTCACGTAGAACAATAAAACACCATGAAAATCACAACGTTTTTGGTTTTCATTTTAATAATAACAGGTTGTTTTACTGAAAAACCGCTTACAACGCAGAAAGCTAAAAACAATACGACGTACACGGTTGAATACCTTTTTGAACATGATGGGTGTAAAGTCTATCGTTTTAGAGACGATGGTCATTATGTTTATTTTACTTCCTGTAAAGGTGAAACAACCAGTATAAAGAGTGATAGCACTGGAACAAAATATATAAAATCGAATAATTCAAGGAACTGAACAATTTATTTTTATGAAGATTTTAAGCTATAATGTCAACGGTATTCGGGCTGCCTTAAATAAAGGCTTGCTTGATTTTATAGAAAAAGGACAATTTGATATCGTCTGTATCCAAGAAATTAAAGCCATGAAAGAACAGGTGGATACGGAGGGGTTCGACAAATTGGGTTATCATCACTATTGGTATTCGGCTGAAAAAAAAGGGTATAGCGGCGTCGCCACTTTTTCGAAAATGAAACCCGATTTGGTATCTGTAGGTGTTGGTATGGACCAATATGACAACGAAGGACGTGTTCTCCGCACTGATTTTGGGGATTGGACATTGCTCAATTGCTATTTTCCGTCTGGCACTTCGGGCGATGAGAGGCAAGCTGTGAAATACAGCTTTTTGAAAGATATTCACGGTTGGATTGAAAATCTTAAAAAGGAAAGACCTAAAATCATTCTCGTTGGCGATTATAATATTGCTCATACAGAGTTGGATATTCACAGCCCTAAAACTAATCTGAAAACAAGCGGTTTCCTACCCGAAGAACGGGAATGGATGACTCAATGGTTTGCTAATGGTTTTACAGATGCTTTCCGTTACAAAAACCCCACAATGCAAGAATATTCATGGTGGTCCACCCGTTTCAATTCAAGAGCAACAAATAAAGGGTGGCGCATTGATTATCAATCCGTTACAAATAATTTGAAAGATAAAATTGTGGCTTGCCGACAATTAAATGACATCGTTCATTCCGATCATTGCCCTGTTTTGTTAGAAATTGATTTATAACCTAAAGCGCATAAATTTATTTATATATGAATAAATTTATTGTGAAATATATTTCAAAAATATATTCGTATTTTGTATGGTTTATTTGCAATTGTCATAATTTGCAGCGAAATTTGAAAATACAATGAGTGAAATCTCAATAGTGAGCTATCATGGCACTAATTTAGACCATATAACAAACATTATTAATAATAATTTCAAGCCAAGTGTAGGAGATGCAGAATGGCTTGGTACTGGAGCATATTTTTTTACAGATGGGTTTGCAAATGATTGTGAAAGTGAAGAGGCAGCCGCAAAGTGGGCAGAAGTATCTTCATGGGACAACAAGACAAAAAAACTAAAATATGTTAATTGTTGTACAATTCAAGTACTTGTTAAAGTCGATGAAGAATTTCTTTTAGATTTGACTACTCAAGAGGGAATGAAGATTTTCAATTATTATAAAAAACTATTCAGTGTAACATTAAAAAAAGCAAAACGTGAATTTAAAGAAAATTCGCCGAATTTTAGAGATGGTCAACTAATAAATGATATACGTAAACGACTTCGTATTGATGTTATCAAAGGATGTTTTTACTTTAAGTTTAAAGAAGAAAGAGTATTTAAAATAGATTATCGTTTACCCAATTGTACTGTAATTGCTATTTTTAACCCAAATCATAGTATTGATAAAACATCTATTAAATTAATTCGTAAATTCAGCATAAATCATGAAACTTGAAAATGTAAAACATATAATTGACAAATATTTCGATGAAATTGACCCACTCGAAATGGTCAAAGATTTGGAAAAACTTGGTTATGAGTTTGAAGTTATTCCAGACGATGACTTTATATTCTCTACTCGTGTAGATAGTGTAAGCACTTTTGTAGCTGAATATCTTGAAATAAAAGGTAACCATTTATTTGAGAAAACTTTTTATGGAGGCGATAAAGTGAATTATAAAGAAAAAACACACATTTCCCCTCCAATATGTAATTTTGGTAACGATATAGAAGGAAACTACATCTATGCTATGGCAGCATAAAATTAAAAAAAATGAAAATCGGATTAGTATATAATAAAGCAGAATTTCTTCAACTAAAAAAAAATGAAGAGATTCCTAAAGATGAAGCTAGTAAGTTTCAATTTGATTTCGAGGTTTCGTATCCGCCTGATGAGTCTGATAAGTTTTTTATTATTTTTAACTTAGAAATTAAACATCCAGGAGATTTCGAACTAAAAACACAATATATTAGTATGTTTATTACATCTGAAACTATTGACGAGGAGTTCAGAAATTCAGAGTTTACGCTTGTCAATGCTCCTGCAATTGCTTTCCCATTTATGAGAAGTTTTATTGCTACAATAACGTTAAATGCAGGTTACAATCCAGCTATTTTACCTTCTATTAACTTTTTAGAATTCAAGAATAGAAAGACTACTAATTGAAAAAATCTTTTTATCTTGGAAAAGCTGATTTGTGTGAATAGAATTCACAAATTAGCTTTTTTTTTGATTGATTGCGACTTCTTAATAATGAAATCCTTTTTTACAGAAACCTTACTAAAATGGTTTGCCACAAACCATCGCCCATTACCGTGGAAAGGTGAAAAAAATCCTTATTTGATATGGCTGTCTGAAATCATTTTGCAGCAAACCACGGTCAGGCAAGGGCTGCCATACTACGAGCGTTTTATTGAAACATACCCCTCAGTAAAAGCCCTTGCAGATGCACCTGAAGATGAGGTTATGAAATTGTGGGAAGGCTTAGGCTATTATTCACGTGCGCGCAATTTACACGCTACTGCAAAGCATATCGCTGACAACTTAAATGCTTCATTTCCAAATACTTATGACGAAATTATTAAGCTAAAAGGTGTTGGGGCTTACACGGCTGCAGCTATTGCATCCTTCGCTTTTGATTTGCCTCATGCAGTTTTAGATGGGAACGTCTATCGGGTTTTATCCCGTTTCTTTGGTATTGAAATGCCTATTGATTCTACACAAGCTAAGAAAATTTTTACCGAATTAGCGAATGAGCTTTTAGATAAAAAACGCCCTGCTAACTTCAATCAAGCCATGATGGATTTTGGCGCAACACATTGCAAACCCTCAAATCCAAAGTGTAAAGATTGTTTGTTAAAAACGGCATGTTATGCTTTTTTACATAAAAAAACGTCTGAATTGCCTATTAAATCTAAAAAATTAATAAAAAGAGACAGATTTTTCAATTATTTAATTATCAATCAAGGCGGCAGTGTTTTTATAAAAAAAAGAATAGAAAAAGATATTTGGCAAAACCTCTATGATTTTCCTTTACTTGAAACAGGTACATTGATTGAAAATCTACTTAATTTGCCTGAAACCCGTAATTTTACTGATGGAACATCCCGAGATAGTCGGGAGGGGGGGGATAATTTACAATTTTTAAAGAAATCGCAACCTTATAAACAAGTATTGACCCATCAAAATATCTACGCCGTTTTCTGGGAATTTGAAGCCGATGACACTTTTTTACTAAAAGATGAAAGTTTTTTAAAAGTGGAAAGAAAAAAATTATCTACATTCGCTTTTCCAAAAGTTATTGATATTTTTTTTAACAAAAAAGTTTTAACTTTATTTTGAAAATAAAATTAAAAGTTTTAACTTTGTGTACTGATTTAGAACAAAACACTAACCGTAAGCATACAGAAAACAAAATTTTTCACTCAAAATCAATTCATTATGATTAACAAAGTAACCCTTATCGGTCATTTAGGGCAAGACCCAGAAGTACGCCGCCTTGAAAATGGTACACCCGTTGGTAGATTTTCATTAGCAACTAATGAAACCTATAAAGACGTTAACGGAGAATTGCAAACTCAAACCGAATGGCATAATATTGTTGTTTGGAGAACTACCGCAGAACAAGCTGAAAAAATATTGAAAAAAGGCTCACTTGTCTATGTTGAAGGGAAATTAACGCACCGAAAATATACAGATAAAAACGGTATTGAACGGATCGCTACGGATGTGGTTGCCAATACTTTTAGAATATTGGAAAAACGAGATTCTGGTGGTTTTAGAGAAAACCAATTCCCAACTCAAGAACCCGCTGTTGCAGTAGGTCGTCAAAGTCAAAATGGTAACGAGCAAGTTTTTGAAGTTGTCGCTCCTTCAGGCGATGCCCCAGAAGCCAGTGACGATTTGCCATTTTAAAAATATTGTGAATTAGTTTTTGTAAAATAACTCAAACCTCTTATGCCTTAAAAACATAAGAGGTTTGTTCGTATTGAAATACTACCCTCTATTATTTTGCGTTTTCCTTGTTTATAAAGCGTTAAACTTCTCTGTATTTTTAAATAAAAAAAAAGTAATTTTGTAAAAAATATAAAGATGACAACACAAGCCATAGCTCTTCAAAAGCCCTCTGTCAAGCCTTCGCGTGCCCGTTTATTGCCATATACGTACGAAAAACGGATTGAACTTGCCCCCGAATTGCGTATTCCCGCCACTTACGAAGAATATATTGAGTATGTTTGCGATTGCGATTATCGGCTTCAATATCATGATGGACATATTATTTCATTCATCGAATATGATGAGAAAACAAATACTATTATGGGAGAAGCTGCACCAATTCACGAGCGCCTTACAGCGCGAATTATTTTTTTATTAAGCCAGTTGCTCGATTTTCGCTCCGAAGGAACTCGCTACGCCATATTTGGAAGCAATATCAAAATTTACATCCCAAACTATACTCAATCCTACAATCCAGATATGGCAGTTGCCATTGAACCCGCACAATATATCAAACACAAGCCTAAAAAACGGACGGTTACGTCACTCGTTAATCCACATATCATTGTTGAAGTCATGTCAAATGGAACACGGCAGTTTGATAAATATGAAAAATTGCCGAATTATAAAGCTCTTGACAGCGTTCAACAAATCATTTTTATAGAACCGAGTGAGGTTAATATCTCAACATTTATTCGTGTTTCCGCAAATGAATGGCGCAATCTTGATTATAAAAGCATTGACGACCATTTGCCCATAGTTGGTGAAAATGCTATCCCCTTAAAAGATATTTATGCCTATCTCATATTATTTGGGAAAGGTTAAATTTATTAAAATCTAAAATTTATGAAATCTTCTAATTTTGCCTTTTTTTCCTACTTTTTACCTTTCATTTTTAGTTTGTTATTCGTCAGTTGTGAGGAAACTGTTTACACACCCAAACCGCGTGGCTATCCTCGCGTCATTTTTCCAGAAAAAGCGTATCAAAAATTTGATACTTCCTATTGCAGTTTTGTTTTTGACTATCCAAAATATGCGACGATTGAGCGGGATTCACTTTTTTTTGATAAAAAAGCCCCTTCCGACTGTTGGTTCAATATCAAAATACCCAGCCTTAATGCCATTCTTTATTGCAGCTACTACGATATTAATGGTAAAAACACGCTTGAAAAACTCAAAGGTGACGCTTTTCAATTGGCTGGAAAACACAATATAAAAGCGGATTATATTGATGAATTTCCTATAGACAAGCCCAATAAAGTAAGCGGTTTCATCTTTGATATACAAGGAGCTGTTGCCTGTCCGTTTCAATTTTATTTGACAGATAGCACTAAACATTTTATGCGCGGTGCTTTATATTTTAATGCTGCTTCAAAACCCGATTCTCTGAAACCTGTCTTAGAGTTTTTGAAACAGGATGTAGCACAATTGATAAATAGCTTTGAGTGGACGAAATAATATTAAAATCTTGAGGCGTTTTTTGTCATTCTGAGCGATAGCGAAAGAATCTGAATTTGTTAGTTGGAATATTCAGATTCTTTCGCTATCGCTCAGAATGACAAAAAACGCCTCAGAATATTGCCCCTATTTTATGTTTCAAACAATAGTCATAACAATTTTCACTATAGCCAGTATCATACAGGTACTTTATTGGTGTCTTGTTTTTTCAAAATTGGCTTTTTATAAAATGCCACCTATCACCCTTTACCCATCACCCATTACCGATACCCCCCCCTCAGTATCCATCATTATTTGTGCGAGAAATGAAGCTAAAAACCTCAAAAATAACCTTCCTTTAATTTTACA
>JAYUQN010000534.1:0-3748 GCA_043756725.1 Saprospiraceae bacterium | reverse complement strand
GGGTAATTTTCAGAGACAAAGTGGTAATAATTTAGTAAACGATTTTTTATGTTTTTTCAAAAAAATATAAAAAACCGTTTACTAAACCTCTACCACTTTGTCTTGAAATCTAACCTATTTCATTTTCACAAATTTCCGATACAGCGTCCCTTTATCCGTCGTAATTGCCACTTGATAGATACCAATTTCTAAATCTTTTACATCTTTTTCAATCAAATCCCCCTTCCCCGGTATAAGCCGCTTTTTTCTGTAGAATTTTCACTTTTTGACCTAGTGGATTGTACAAATCAATACTCACCCAAGTAGCCTGTTTCAATTCATAACGGATTGAAAGATAATCTTTTACAGGATTAGGATAGAGGTCAAGACGACCAAAATCAGCCGCAATATCGCTTGTCGGTGAAAGAATAAACTCCGTGACAGCCACATTGGTAATAATAGGCTTATTGAAATCGAAATAAATAGCCGCTTTATTGCTGATTTTATCGCCCACCACAACGCCCTTTTTGGGTGAAATTTTGAAACGTATAAACCCATGACTGCCTTTTTCATTGTGAAAACTATCCACCAAAAGGATATTATCAAAGGTGAAACTGACAATATTTTTATTCATTGAAACGGTATAAGGGTGGCTTGATGCGATGGGTTTCAAGGTGAAAACATCTAAATTAGTCGGCAAAGTATCCACTACCACCACTTTGAAAGCGGTATCCGTTCCCGTATTTTGAAAGCGAATGAGATAATCTAATTCATTGGTGAAAAAGGAGATTTTACCTGCGGGCAAAACGGTTTTGTCATTCGGGTCATAAGAGCCTCGCACGGTTAAAACAACAATATCCTCATTATCACTTGGATACGCATCAGTTTTATTCAAAATCATCGTTTTTCCTGAAAAACTAAGGTTTGTACTGAGGGGGGTACTCGCACCGATTTTCAAGCGAACTCGTAAGACTCTGTTTTCATCAATCAGCAAATTTTTCACATTCCAAGTAATTTGTCCATTCAGATATGTGCCGCCTTGGTCAGCACTGACGAATGTAGCAAATTGTGTAGGAACGCTCAAGGTTGTCACCGCATCACCTATTATTTCAGTGCCGATATTAGATATTTTTAAAATAAATTCTGCCTCAAAACCAGGACGTGCAGGCGTGAGGGCAGTTAGCGATGTTGCCGCATCGAATACACTCAATATTTTAGTGAAAACAAATTGGGTATCCCGTGTCTGTCGGGGATTAATGACGATATTTTTCAAAATGGTATCGCCACAAATTGGGCTATTATACCGCACATTACCGATTGAAATATTGTAAGTATTGGGCGGCAAGGCTACTGAAAAACGCCCATTTTTATCACTAATAGCGGTATAAGCATTGGGTTCAAATCGGATAATTTTCTCTGTTATGGGTTTTTCAAGGCTATCTTTTTTACAATTGGCGTTTTCATCTTTAAAAACGACACCCCTCAGTATCCCATAGTCTGTTTCATTTAGAACGGACTTGAAAAGGGAATCAACGTGGATTCTTCGGAGGCATTTGTCGTTATAATAAGAGTCGTTACTATTTTGTGAAAAAACGTTATACATATATTGACCACTCAAAGCGGTATTTTTAAAGTTCATATTGATTTTTTTCCAAGTCAAACCCTTATTGCCTGTGATATAAGCATATCCCAAAGCATATTCGGGCGAGAAGATATAATAATTGCCATATTGCTCTATGGTAGCAGCCCAACTTGTATTGGTAGTTTTTAAAAAACCTGCACCAAACTGTATCCAAGTAGCCCCTTCGTCAGCCGTTTCATAAAACTTTCCACAATTGCTGACAGCAATGATTTTTTTACCTTCTGCGAATATTTTAATGATGTCACAATTTGCATTTAGGCTTATAATGTCAAATTTTTTAATACCGCCTTCATCTTTTATTTTTAGAATGAATTTTTTCCCGTCGATATAGCAAATTGAATACAAAGTGCTATCAATAAAAATATTGCTATAGCCAGCAGTGATATTCATATTATTAGGGTATGCCCAATCTTGAAATGTCGTGCCTTTATCTTTTGATTCGGATAGTTTTAGATAACCAAATACCACAATGCGATTAGAATCTACAGCCATTCTATCTCTAAACGATGCCCATGTGATACCATTATCATTGGAATACCGCCAAAAACCTATAAACACCTTATTGTCTAATTTAAAGCCCTTTTCTATAGTGCTTAACTGTATTGGTTCTTGATTACCAATGCTCTTATAAGCATTGAAATTAGTCAATTCAAAAAGAGCCGAATAATTATGTTGAACCCATATCGTATCTTTGAAAGCGATAAGTGATTGGAACAAATTACAATTTTCTGTATCATTAACCAGTTGCCAAGTATCGCCTTTATCGGTTGAACGCAATAGCTCATCCGTCAAACCATTGATATAGATACCTGAGGGCAGTATTGAAAAACCAAAGTTTTTACTGCGTATATTGGTGTGTTCATTGTAGATTTTTTTATATGTTTTGAAACTTGCATCAGTTGATTTATAAATGCTATTGCCGACAATATAAATGGTTTCTTTGTCTTGAAAGATGCCCGATATGTTGAAAATAAAGGGTAAAACGTTTGTTGTCCAAGTTAGCCCCTTGTCGCTGGTGCTTTCAACAGTTGTCGTATTAGTGGTATAGTTGCAAGTATAAACCGAGAGAATATTATCTTTAAAACTAATGCCTATAAAATTCGCTGTTTTCAAAGGAACAACGGTCGAATCTGAAAAATTTAACTGTTTGCCATAGATAATTGTAACTTGACCGCTTGCATTGACCGATTTTTTGAAATAATAGCCATTCGCAGCATAATAGAAAGGTAAAATAGAAGTTGCACCGACAGAATCAAGAACGCTTGTCCAAGTTTTTCCACCATCTTTTGAGGCTTCTATTTTTTTACTATAATCAATATAATTCTGTCTTAATAAGGTGCTATCTACTAAAAACACGTCTTCATAGATACCCGATACCCTTGAAAAAGTACCTGTAATGCAGTTGTAATTTTTGTATGCTGAGGTATCCAAAGCGGTATAAGTTTCGCCTGCATTTTCAGATAAATAAAATTTTGATGTGCCAAAATCATGATAGCAATTGAGGCTTACCTTCTCTGAACGCAGATAGCGGTATTCTTGAATATATACCTTTGAATTAAAAGCGAAGAATTTGCCCACATTACTGCGGTTAAGCACCCACGTTTTACCAAAATCTGCACTGCGGTATAAATGGGTATTATTAAATTGACAAAAAAGGTAATTCCCTGCTTGTTGGTATTTAGAAGCATCGGGTCCTCTGCCCAAAATATTGAGTGTTTCCCAATTGACAGTTAGAGAATCAACAACGTTTTGAGCAGGGAGGAATGTTTGAAAAAACATAAAGCAGGAAAGGACAAGCGTTAATCGGAATTTCATTGTATTAGAATTTAGGTTATTGAAAGATACAAATATAGAGGTATAGGGCTTGGAAAGCAATATTGTTGTAAGTTTTAACATGCAAATTCTGTACTACTGTGAATTTATACTGAGGGGTCGGTATTTGCTAAAAAAATCTTTGCTAAATCAAAATGTGTAAAATTTTCTTAAATTTGCTCAAAATAATAAAAGTACAATGCCCGATTTCAAAAAAATCAAACTCAATCGGGACATCATCCCGAAACCTAAAACCACCGAACCCGACTCGTTTTGGCAAACGCCTGAAAAAATAGAGATAAAATCACTTTATAC
>JAYUQN010000533.1:0-3749 GCA_043756725.1 Saprospiraceae bacterium | reverse complement strand
ATGACGGGTTTGATACAACTTTTTGACCCCCTCAGTAAATTTGTCTCTGGACACCCTGCCGACCAATGGTTTGTCTATGGCTCGCTTTACACATTGGGCGTTTTGTTGATGGGTTATAAATTTGGGATGAAATACCGCCACAATCGGTATCAACTTATTCGCACGGCTTCGGTCACTTTTTTTCAGTTAGGTTTTTCATTTTTAATACCATCTTTTTTAAAAATGATGAACGAACCTGATTATTATTTTACCTACTTCTGGCCCCTAAAGCCCGATTATATGAAACCTGATGGCGTGGCTTATGTTGTGCAATCCTCTTCTCACGGCATTGGTTGGTATTTTATCGCCTTTTCAGCTTTAATGACTTTTGTTGCTGTGCCTATTTTGACCTATTTTTATGGAAAACGCTGGTATTGTTCTTGGGTGTGTGGTTGCGGTGGTTTGGCTGAAACAGCAGGTGACCCTTTTCGACATTTATCTGATAAAAGCCTAAAAGCATGGAAAATAGAGCGGTGGATGATTCACAGCGTCTTAGTTTTTATCACTATTACCACAGTGTTGTTATGGGCAAACTCTTATATGCAAGGGGCACTTTTGGGTAGTTTGTCAATGGGTTTTTCAAAAACGTATGGCTTTTTAATCGGTTCCATTTTTTCGGGCGTCATAGGTACAGGCTTTTATCCGATATTGGGTAACCGCTCATGGTGTCGGTTTGGCTGTCCACAAGCGGCAATATTGGGCATTTTTCAGCGTAAAAAATCAAAATTCAGAATAACGACCAATGGTGGGCAATGTATATCGTGCGGCAATTGTTCTACTTATTGTGAAATGGGCATTGACGTGCGGGCGTATGCTCAAAAGGGGCAGGATATTGTTAGAGCGTCTTGTGTGGGCTGTGGTATATGCTCGGCTGTATGTCCACGGGGTGTTTTACGTTTGGAAAACAGTGATGTGGATATTAATGAAAGGGCTTCTATTTTTAAATTGCATACGGATACTTTGAATTAATTGGGGTGTATAACAAATTCGCATTTCATCAATAACCAATGGGTTAAAACCCATTGGAATTACAGTCTCCAATGGGTTTTAACCCATTGGTTACGTAAATTTGTTATACACCCATTAATTGTTCATACCTTTGCGTCCATCAAAATTTCAACATGGACAAATTAGCAGAACTTAAACGCCTTCAAGAACTACTCGCCATCGAAAAACAAGCTGACCTTGATTTTTTTAAAACGGTGATTCAAAACAAACCACTTGACCAAAGGCGGGCAGAAGGCTTTACGTGGTACCCCCTCAGTATAAAAGCCTCAGGCTATACTTATGGTGAAAGGGCTTTTGTGGTCGTAGAGCGTGGCGGCAACCCAGATGCGCCCCATCAGTTTCGCAGCGGCAATGTGGTCAATCTTTTCACCCAACAAGCAGAAGTTTATAGAGCAGAATACAGCGGTACGATACAGTATATTTCAAAAAACACCATGCGTATTGTCCTAAATTCTAAGGATTTACCCGATTGGTTGGGCGGTGGGTCTATTGGTGCAGATTTGCTTTTCGATGAAAGAACATATATAGAAATGGAAAAGGCTTTGACCAAAGTGATGGAAGCCAAAGGCAACCGTTTGGCAGAGTTACGAGATATTTTTTTAGGACATAAAAAACAAGATATTGGACGCCTCGCTGAAAACACGTTTTTAAACATTGAAAAACTCAACGAATCCCAAAATCGGGCTGTGCAAAACATCCTGCAAAGCCATGATGTGTGTATCATTCATGGACCGCCGGGAACAGGTAAAACGACGACCCTCGTAGCCGCTATCAAAAAACTGACTGAAACAGAAAGCACCATTTTAGTGAGTGCCCCATCCAATACAGCAGCCGATTTGCTGACAGAACGGCTTTCTACTGAGGGAGTATCCGTAGTCCGCATTGGCAATATTTCACGCGTAGATGAAACCATTGTGCGCCATACGCTGGATGCTCAATTGGCAAGCCATCCCGAAGCGAAAAATATTAAAAAAATAAAAATAAAAGCCGCTGAATTGCGTCGTCAAGCCCGTTCTTATAAACGTAAATTTGATTACGAAGCCAAAAGCAAGCGGGAACAACTGAAACAAGAAGCGCGTGAAATGTCGTCATGGGCAAATGACCTTGAACAACGCTTGATTGATGAAATTTTAGATTCTGCACAAGTCTTAACTTGTACACTCGTAGGAGCCGCACATTCCATCCTCGACAATCGAAAATTCAGAACGGTTGTCATAGATGAAGCTGCACAAGCCCTCGAACCTGCTACGTGGATACCCATACTGAAAGCCTCAAAAGTGGTATTAGCAGGTGACCCTTTTCAACTGCCGCCTACAGTGAAAAGCATTGAAGCACAACGTGGCGGTTTCAGAACAACCCTCATTGAAAAAAGTATTGAACGCTTAGCAAATATCAATCTTTTGAACGTTCAATATCGCATGAATCAAACGATTATGGGCTTTTCAAACACCTTGTTTTACAATGGTGCACTCAAAGCACACCCCTCAGTATCTGAACGTATGACGCTGATTTTAAACGATGAAAAATCTTTAACTTTTGTTGATACCATCGGTTGTGGCTTTGAAGAGCAAACACATCCTGAAAAACAAAGCCGTTTCAATCCAGAAGAATATTACATACTACGAGAACATTTATATCAGTTTTTAGACTTATTTCACTATGAAAAACCTTCCATTGGCATTATCTCACCCTACCGTGAGCAAGTTATTTTCATCGAAAAGGAGATTGAACTCGACCCTTTGTTAAAAGATATGCCCATAACCGTACAAACCATTGATGGTTTTCAAGGGCAAGAGCGGGATGTGATGTATATTTCCTTAGTGCGTTCGAATGAAAAAAAGGATATTGGATTTTTGTCTGATTATCGGCGCATGAACGTCGCAATGACGCGGGCAAAAATGAAACTCATTGTGGTAGGTGACAGTGGTACAATCGGTGACAACAAATTCTATAAAACTTTCTTGGATTATGTAGATGCAGAGGGTACGTATAATTCCGCTTGGGCTTTTATGAAAGCCTAAATTAAGGTAAAATTAAGCATTGCCCGCATCACCTTCTGGTAATTGTTTCAAGTAATTTTTAGAAGACACGACTTTTATATTGGTTCGTTTTTCATAATCTTTTCGAGTTTCCCCTGTATCCTTCCCTGCTTTTACGGCTTGTTTATGGTTTTCGTCAAAGCCTGTGGCATTAGCTTCAATAGCATATTGTTTAGCGGTTTCTTCTGAAAGTGCCGTAAAAATGAGTTCAAGCGGCGTCATGTGGTCTCGAAGTTGTTGAGCAGGTTTGGTTAAGCCTTTAAGGTTTTTATGTTCTGAAGGCGATAAGCCAAATGTGCCTTTAGCAATAGTGGAAGTAAGAATTGAGAATTGCTGCCCATCAGTAACCTCTCTATTTTTCCATTCTTCTGTAAGTTCTTTCCGTGTACCAATGGTTTTCACACGGTAGCCAATCCAATCATCGGGATAACCTTTAGCTTTGTAAAGGGCGCGGGTGCGCTCAAAACCGAGTTCAGGGTTTTCCGTTTCTTCTATTTCACGCTTGCCCAAGTGTGCAAGCCATGATTTAAAAGGCTCTGCTTTGGGGGATGGCACAGACATAATGATGCGGAGCACCCCCTCAGTATTGGTGGCATCTGTGGTATAACTTTTACCGTCAGCAGAAGGCATTTTCAGTTGTACAGGAATTGTGTACAACTGATT
>JAYUQN010000532.1:0-3749 GCA_043756725.1 Saprospiraceae bacterium | reverse complement strand
CATACTTATTCAAATGCCACGGATTGATGGCTTTTGCTTGTGTATTGATGCCTTTTGTACAAAAATCTACGGGAATAGTGCCCAAACGCCCGTTTATACACGCCGCATTATTGGCGAATATATTATTGCAAGTAACACCATTTGGGAAGCTAACTGTAATGCTAATGGAACCCGAACAGCCTGAAACGACCGATGGAAAGTTTAAGGCTAATGTGCCGCCTTGCCCGCCAATTGTGGGTGCTGAAACGACATTCATTGTGCCGCAAGGCGCGGTCACCGTATAGCCGTGATATTTAAGACTTGACGGTAAAATATCCGTCACATTCACGGCTGTTGCGCCTGCAGGAATAGAAAAGTAAATGGTGTAGGTAAAAGTTTGACCCGTATTGATAACGGTATCGCTCACTACTTTTTTCAAGTAAAAGCCATTGCTGTTGGCTTCTGCGAAATAAGATTGAGCTTGGGCGGTGGTGCTTTTAAAGAAACAGATAAAAGCTAAAAGAATGCTTAAAAATCGGAATTTGAGCGAGTTTTCCATAAGTAAAATAATTTTTATAGTGATTATAATTTTTCCTGCCTACTCTTTTTTTTTATCAATCTGGATTTTCGGCATGCTCCAAACGAACAAGCCTATAAGCCAGACCCCCTTCAGTATGTGACATCTTTTATGACATTTTTTTATAAATATTTAATTTCTATTTATAAAAAAGTGATTACCAATGCTTTGTAAAATAAAAATTGAAATAGAAAATACCTGTATCGTTTTTGTGGTGTGGCACCGAAGAATGGGAGGTAAGTAATGACGGTGTTAAAGAAATTGTTATTTGCAAACAGTCTATAATCGTACCAATAGTAAGGTATATTTACGATTATCAAAAAGTTGAAATTATGAAGTTGACAGCAGCCACGAATTGACGGATTAAACGAATTTCACTAATCTACGTGTTGACATCCCCCGGCCCCAGAGGGGAGATAGCATCATAACTCCCCTCTGGGGTCTGGGGCTGTCAACACGTAACTCTGTGAAACCTCTGAGTGCCTCTGTGAGAGAAAATAAACACTATAATTGATATTATGTTAAATAAATATTTTAAATCACTGAAAGTCAATGTTTTATAATAAATTTTACTGAAATACTGAGGGGAGTATTAAGCGATGTATTATGAATAATTGCCTAAGTAATAGATAATGTTAAGAAATTTATTTGTCTAAAATACCTTATTTATGGTATTTGGTAAGAATTTTGCAAACGCATAAAGTTAAATAAGAACAAGAACTTATTACAAATAAAAATAAATTCAAAAACTACTTTCCCACATGGATTTCAACATCTACAAACTGGACGGGCATCCGTCTCCTTGTTTATTCTCTTTTATTCATAAAAAAAGTGTTCCCCCATTTTTGGGTTTATTCTTTGCTTTTTTTAGCGCCTCGGTTAATTTGAAAAGATATATATTCTTTTTATGGCTTTTCATGGGCATTAGTCAAGGCTTATTAGCCCAACAAGTGACGCTCGATAAAGGCGTTGACTTGACGTCTGCGCTTTCGGGTGAAACGCTCAAATATACGCTCGATTTTGGCTGCTCTTCGCTCACAACCGATTGTGTTGGGGCAAAATTGATTGACACACTACCGCCTCAATTAACGTTTTTGTCGGCTACAAATGCCATCGTGGAGTCGCAATCTGGACCTATGGTAATCGTGCCTGTGTACAATGCTACCAACCACACCGTTATTTGGGATTTCACAATCCTTTCAGAAAATGGTCTGCCTGATGGGGCTTCGGGCACTGTTGAAATTCTCGTTCGCATTAACCCGGGCGTGGTGCAAAACAATGTTGCCATTACCAATACAGCTACCATTCCATCTGCCAATGCAGGGAATGCGGCTAACGACGCCACGACCACCATCACAGGCGTTTCACCCAAATGGACGGTGACAAAACAAGTCATTTCTGGGGCTATATATCATGACCGCCCTGTACAATATCAAATCAATGTATGTTCAGATGGCACATTTGGTAACCTTAACTTGACCCAAGCAACCGTGACGGATATGCTTCCACAAGGAGCTGTTTTTATCAGTGCTACCAATAGCGGAACACATACGGGCGGCAACCCTGGTATGGTCACGTGGTTGTTGGCAGACACCCTTAAAGTGACGGAGCCTTGCCGCAATATGACAATTAGCGTCCTTTACCCCGCTACGGACTTAGCGAATAATAACACAGGCTTAACCACTTCAATCCCTAAATTTAACGAGGCAACGCTTACAGCAACGGCTCTGGGAGGCGCAAGCGTCACGAAAGTGGGTTCGATTAATCAGCCTTTGTTGCCACCTTTTTTTGATTTGAATGTTAAAAAAACGCCTTCAGGCGAAGGCATGATGCAGGACAGTGCGCAAGGGCGTTTCACCATTACGCCCAGCAACAACTCTACTGTGCCTGTCAATAATTTTGTTATCACGGATTTTTTTCCCGATCAGTTTGACTTGACACAAGTGAAATTGCGCGCTTTCGATACCCTCATTCCCCTTAATATTTTGGTTGAGCTTAACCACAGCGGGTCGTTCATCAACTGGCAAACGAATGTCAATCCTATCATAGATCAAACCTTTTCTGTGGGTTCTATTGCGGGTTGGACAGCAGGAACGAGTTTTGTCAGTGGCATAAAGTTTGATTTTGGCACTGTGCCTGCTGGCTTTGGCGTGCAAAAAGGCAGTTTTGGCTTGTTTTTTACACCCTCTACGCCTATTGACAATGTGGGTGGTACGACCCCTTTTACAACACCTATAAAAAATGTTGTCTCGCTTTCTGCCATTCGCCCGATTGATAATGTTGCTTTGTTGGAACAAGATTCAGCCACTATGTGCATTGTGCCGACCAATTTAGGTATTTTAATGCCTACGGCATCGGTGCAACCCAATTATGTAACACCCGTAGCAGGCGACCCTACACAGGGAAATCCCTATTTTAAAGGCGCCCGTGTGCGTTACGATGTTGTGGTTGAAAACGATGGTGTTGACTCAGACGTTGATAATATTGACCCTGTGTCGAATATTACCATCATCAACCCTATTGGATCCAATTTATTACCTGCCCAAATGACTTATGAAGTGGGCAGTTGGCAAATTGCTGAAAATACAACAGGTTTGGTTTTAGACAACAGTGGCACAAACCCTATTTTTGAAACCGTTCTTAATTTCAATGGCACAGGTAAAACCCTTTTGCGTTGGCATTTTACAGGCAATTTCAAGCCCAGCGAACATGTCCGCATATCATTCAATGCCACTATTAAAGACACTGTGCCTGCTGGAACGGTCGTGACCAATAATTTTGCCATGAGCACCGAGTCGGAGTTTTCATGCGGCGGCTTGGATTGTTCGCAGCAAACCACAGGCTTGAATGATTATTTTGGAACAGTTGCCGACCCTTCTATCGTGCTGCCTAATATCGATCAATTGTGTTTGACTGCCGCAACTTTTACGGTTGCAGATACAACAACGATTCCTATTCCTTCAAAATCTATAATTTCAGCGGGACCTTATGCCCCGAGTGGCAGCGACCCCGTTGAATTGGGGCTTTCAACGGATACCGTTTCCTACACAATCGGTCTTTGCAATCAGAATGTATCAAATCTTGAGCTAAAAAATCCCATACTTTTGGATTTGCTACCGCTCGAATTATCGTTCGTGCCAGGCAGTGTAGCCTTAGCCAGTAATACAACGGGCTTGACTTTTGATGGCGTAAA
>JAYUQN010000531.1:0-3753 GCA_043756725.1 Saprospiraceae bacterium | reverse complement strand
CACTGCCCTCGGCAGGTGGAATCCAATCACGGTCAATATCAACAAGGGTTTCAATGGCATTTGTAAACAATTCGGCTGGAATTTCAGGCATACACAAGCGACGAGCAGACGCATTGATGCGCTCCACGTGCTTTTCAACCCGAAACAACGCAGGCGTACCATCTTGCATTTTAGAGGCTTTCATCCCTTCAAAAATGGATTGACCATAGTGAATTGCCAAATTGGCAGGGTGCATCGGAATATAACCGAAAGGGCGAATTTCAGCATCTTGCCATTGTCCATCCCGATATTGAGCGATGAATAGATGGTCGCTAAAAGTTTGACCAAATGGAAGTTTTTCAAAATCTATACCCGCCAAAAGCGACTTCTGTGTGAGATTTAATTTAATTTTGTGGCTCATAATTACATTATTTTAAACAGTCAGATAATGTCACGGTCACGTAGCTTCGCCTTTAGGCGAACCCGTTTTAACGGCTTTAGCCGTTAGTAGGTTATAAACGGCTAAAGCCGTTAAAACGGGTTCGTCTAAAGACGAAGCTACGTGTCGAGTTGGTTAGGATTAAAGGCGAATTTTGCAGGGCTTTTTTTAAAGTAAAATACACTACAAACTTCACTTATTTAATTCTAATTTCCAAATTTAAAATCTTAATTTTGCGTATTTATAAAATTATCTTTCAAAATCGCTAATAATTTAACCAAGTATTAAAATTATATTTGGTCTATTCGATTTCACTAAAACCTTTAAATGTAAAATATTATTTTGAAAAACACCTATTTAGACTATAAAGTTTTTGTTGTTCCCGAAATTGACCAAACAAGCGTTGCTGTTTCAGGTGAAAACAATCAGCACATCCTTATTGGTTGTTTAAGTGAAAACAATGCCGAATTAGATACTTTTTTAGAAAAAATTATCGGTTCTGCAAAGTTAAACCTAAAAACAGATTGTTTGTTGATAAAAGTACAAGATAATGAAACCCTGCTACCCTTTTCTCAACTTTCCGCTCACCATGTGCTTAAAAAAGCCCTATTTTTTGGCATAAAACCCAAAAACCTCGGTCTTAATATTGACACGCCTCAATACCTGCCTTTTCACCTAAACGATTGTACCTTTCTTTTCGCCGACCCCCTTTCAAAAATAGCCAGTTCTAATGAACTTAAAAAAGCCCTTTGGAATTGTCTGCAACAGCTTTTTTTGAATTAGGAATTAGGAATTAGGAATTAGGAATTAGGAATTAGGAATTAGGAATTAGGAATTTTACCCCCTCAGTATTTTTTAATAAAAAATGCTTCTGATGCCAAAATTCCTAATTCCTAATCAGTGGTGTTCAAAAGATTTTGTTTTAAAAATAAAGTATTGATTTTTCCCAAAGGGATGCCTTCTGCACAATAATTTACAATGCTTCTCGACAAAGGTTTAGTAAACGGAAAATTATTTTTTTTTAAAAAAAATAATTTTCCGTTTACTAAACCTACGCACAAAACATTTTTACGCCATTTTTCAAAATCCTTTGAACACTGACAATTCCTAATTCCTAATTCCTAATTCCTAATTCCTAATTCCCAATCTATCGAATTATTTAGATTTCTCCATTTGTTTTCTCAAAAAATTTTTAATTCTCATTTTTTTAGTTTTCTTTTGTAAAACATTAGATTTCACTGTAAAATATTTCTAAAATTCGTATAAAATAGACACATATAGAAATCTATATATTACATTTGTACTCACTAATCTATATATGTTTATCTGACACTGTATGAAGACCCATTTTAACATTGACTTTTTAGAAAATAGTACTGAAACCCTGCGTGCCATTGCACATCCCATCCGCATTGCTATGATTGATATGCTTTATAAAAAAAAGCAAATGACAGTAACGGAAATTTTTGAGCAATTGGATATCGAGCAAGCCATTGCTTCGCACCATCTTCGTATTCTGAAAAATCAAGATATTGTGGAAGTAAAAAGGGATGGTAAAAATTCGATTTATTACTTGACGGATGAAGATTACTATACGATTGTGGAGGTTTTGACGAAGGTGAAATAGGGTAATTTGACAACTTATCAGAGCTAAAGTATATACACAACTTTTGTCAAAATCCAAACGGTGCAGAGCACCGCAATATTTGTAGGGCAAATGATGTAAAGTTCACCATTTGAAGGTGCGTAGCACCATAATATTCAAGTATTGTAGTAATATTACGGTGCTATGCACCTTCGAGCGGGGGCGAAATTTGAATCTCATCTACAAATATTGCGGTGCGCTGCACCGTTTGGACTTTGACAAAAGTTATGTATATACTTTATCAAAGTTGTCAAATCTATTGTGATAACAAAAATTTTTAAATGAGAAAAATATCCCTTTTCGTTATCCCTTTTTTCATCCTCCTCTCCGCCACCAAAACGGGCAAAACAACCCATAATTTCAAAGAAAAACTCTCCGACTACCCTTTTTTTGAAGGCACAATAAAAGAGCAAAAACCTGCTAAAAATGTTATGCCCTACGCCCTCAATGCTCCTTTGTTTTCAGACTATGCCTACAAGTTGCGTTTTGTGCAACTGCCAGATAATCAATCGGTTGACTACAACCCCGATTCCGTTTTTCAGTTTCCAAAAGGCACAGCTTTGATAAAAACATTTTATTACCCGCTTGATTTCAGAAATGAAAAAAAAGGCAGGCGTTTGATTGAAACAAGGGTTTTATTGCATCAAGAAAACGGCTGGATTTCACTGCCTTATATCTGGAATGACGACCAAACAGAAGCCTTTTTAGAAGTAGCTGGCGGCAACACAACCGTCAATTGGCTCGATGAAAAAGGTAAAAAACAAACGCTGGATTATGCTATTCCCAATATGAATCAATGCAAAGGCTGTCATGAACGCAATGGGGTTATGACACCCATTGGACCTTCGGCTCGGCAACTGAATGGCGATTTTTCCTACGCAGAAGGTGTTGAAAATCAATTGATTAGATGGAAAAAAGCGAATATACTGTCCGAAGGGACTCCTATGTCCAAAGGACTCCTTTCGGAGGAGAGGGGGGTCTCGGACAACAAAAATGATGTTCCCCGAACTGTAAACTTTGACAATATCCATGAAAATATAAACGACCGTGCTCGTGCCTATTTAGATATTAACTGCGCCCATTGCCACAACCGTCAAGGACCCGCCCAAACGTCAGGTCTGTTTTTAGATTGGCAAACCACCGATAGCACGGCTCTGGGTTTTTATAAAACACCCGTTGCCGCTGGTCGGGGTTCAGGCAATTTAAAATACAGCATCGTGCCCAAAAAACCCACCGAAAGCATCTTACTCTATCGCATGGAATCGCTCGACCCGGGCGTGATGATGCCCGAAATGAGCCGAAAAATGCGCCATATCGAAGGGGTGAAATTGATTAGGGAATGGATTGCAACGATGAAATAAGAGGCAATAACTTTGACAAAGTTTGAACTTTGTCAAAGTTGTGCGCTAAACAAAACATAATTTGGGTAAAATTTAACCAAAAACCTTTTTACACAACCCCAAAGTGCGTTCGGCGAATAAATTCGCCGCTACAGGGCGTTTTAAAATCCTAAATCTGCGCTCACACGGAAACAACATATTGTTTTTTTACAAATAAAACATTGGTTTACAATGAATTATACCCTTTTTAGTTAGAAACTTTCTTTTTACTTTTGGCGTTGTAGTAAGAATATTTCAATTAAAATGTCATCGAGAAAACGTCTGAACTATGCCAGTTCGACACAAAACTA
>JAYUQN010000530.1:0-3754 GCA_043756725.1 Saprospiraceae bacterium | reverse complement strand
TTTGATTTTTTTTGCAAAAAAAATCAAAACCTAATCAAAATTTCTCAAAAAACTTACCCTTTCCATAGGAATCCCCTCGGGAAAATCTGTGCACAAATCAAAGAATTGTCAACTGGTAAATGAAACATCCCTTAACTTTGCGGTGAAAAATTAGAAAACTTATAATGAAAGAGACAAAACATCTATTTCATTCGTTTTAAGACAAGTTTTTAGAACCACATCCCCTCTCATCATTTATCACTCATCATTCATCATTAAAAAACTGTGTTCAAACATGAAAAAACTCTCAATTTTAGTATCACTCATCGCTGTTATGGCTGTTATCGCTATTTCTTGTAAAAAAACGAAAACACCAGAAGAATTGTTAAACGAAAAAGTACAAGCCATATTGACCAACAACGCTGCACAATTGGCTACGGATATTGAAAAGATTAAAAAATACATTACTGACAATAAACTTACGGCATCAGCCACACCCGAAGGCATTTATTACGTAACGGAAGAAGCTGGTTTGGGCGTAGATTACCCTACACTTATTAGCAGTGTCAGTTCAAGATATAAAGGGTATTTGTTGGATGGAAAAGTGTTTGACCAATCAGCCACGGCTATTACGTTCAACTTACAGCAAGTTATAACAGGTTGGACAATCGGCATGCAAAAGTTTAAAAGACGCAGCAAAGGAAAGCTCTTAATTCCTTCTCCTTTTGCTTATGGGGCAAACCCTCCGTCTTCATCAATACCCGCCAATTCTGTTCTTATTTTTGATATTGAATTGGTGGATTTTAACTGATTATCCGAGTTCGCAGATTTAATTTTTTTTTTTTTAACACAAAGGAACAAAGAAAAACAAAGTTAGATGTTGACAGTCTTTAAAAAACAATGTCACCATCTAACTTTCTTTTTCTTTGTTCCTTTGTGTTAAAAAAAAAAATAGTTGTTTATTCTTTTATATTCCTCAAAAAACATACTTTTCTAAACACTTTTCAAAACGCTGCAACCCTTCAATCAAATCTGCTTTTGATGGATAACCAAAACCAATGCGAAAATACCGCTCCGATTGCTCAAACCAATGACCATAACCCACAACCGTTTTAAAATCGTAATACAAAGCGTGTTGAAAACTTGGAAAATCTATGCGAAATCGTTTTTTTAATCTCGGAAAACTGACCACTCCTGCTTGAGGTTCCACCCATTCCAAATACGGTTGTTTTTCCATCCAGAGTTTCATGATTTGAAAATTTTCACGAATATGCGCATGAATAGGCTGTAAAAAGGCTCGTTTTTGTTTCAATAAATGCAAAGCAATTTCTTCATCTAAAACAGAATTGCCCAATATTATTTGCTCTTTTGCCGCTAAAAGTGTGTGCATCAAAGCCTTATCTTGGCATATCAACCAACCCATGCGTATGCCTGGTACACCAAAAGCTTTGGACAGCGAACAAACAGAAATAACTTTTTTAGATTTTGTTGCCGAGTATGGTGAAAGCAGTGTTTGAAAATTTAAGTCCCGATACGTTTCATCAACAATAAGATAGCAGGCATGTGTTTCAGCAATTTCAATAATCGCTTTTATAGTCTCTTGTGAAAATAATACACCTGTGGGATTGTGCGGATTGGTGATGCTAATCAATTTTGTATTGGGTTTTATGGCTTTCAGCACCCCCTCAGTATTTAGGCTAAAATGGTCATTAAAATCCAAATCTACGATAGACATTTCACAACCAATAGCTCTTGGCGTTTCAAGATTAGTAGCATAATTGGGGCGAATCACGACAATATGGTCATTTTTATCCAATAAAGTGGTTGAAATTAGGAATAACGCCATCGCTGCACCTGTTGTTATCAACACATCATCAGTCTTTAAAACAGGACTTTCACTGGCAATAATATCACGCAAAGGCGTAATGCCTTTATGCTCGCTGTATGCCAAAACGACGTGATTGAGGTCAATATTTAACTCCCTCAAGGCATGGTCACGGACGGAACTTTCAGCTAAATTGTAGCGAATGGTGCTATACCCCATTTCTTCGGGGGATTCTATTTCGATGGGCATTCTGCGGTAGTTCATCTCTTTAATTTTGGGGTAAAAATAATAAAAAGTGGGAATATTGCTTATGAAACATATGCCGTATATTTATCATTCGAAAATATCATTCATAGCCATTTCAAAACCTTCTAAAATTGTTGATTTTACAAGCCCTTCGATTTCTTGAAATTGCTGCAAAACATATTTTTTATCTTCTAAAAAATAAATTTGAACGGTTTGATAGGCGGGGTCAACGAGCCAATACTCGGTTACACCAAATTTTTCGTAGAGTTGAAATTTATCAACACGGTCATTTTTACCCGTTCCTTTTGAAATGACTTCAACAATCAAATCTGGCGAACCCCAAACAGGACCTCGTCGTTCAATAATTTTTTCTCTTTCTTTTTTTACAAAAAAAACATCGGGTTGAACGCCATTATCAGCCGCAAAAACAACATCTAAGGGAGCCATTAAAACGCGCCCTAATGCCTTTTCGTCAGCAAATACCTTCATTTTTGAATAAATATTGCCAACAACCATTTGATGTTCAGAATGGGGGGAAGCTCTTCTCATAATGTTACCGTTTATCAACTCATAAATTGACGTGTCATCATCTGGAATCTCCATATAACGAAACTCTTCATAAGTCATTTTTTTAGATAGAATCATAGTTTTATATTTTAAATAAAATGATTATTTAAATATTTCTTAATCAAAAAACTATTGCAATTTACATAGTTATAATGAATTATCAAATAAAATTACTAATAAAATGGCAATTTATTACAAAAAAGAGGAGATACCCCATCTGGAATACCCCCTCAGTATTTTTATTAAAAAGCTTTAAAAATAGCAATTTTAAAGTAAAAACTATCTCAAATAAAACATCTCACGATATTTCGGAAGGGGCCAAGATGAGTCCTCAACCAAATATTCCAAACGGTCGCAGAAAGTGCGAATCTCTTCCATGATGGGTTTTACATTGTTGCAATACGCCGTAGCTTGGTCTTCTACATTGTCAAGGGCATTCGCTGCACGGCGGGCTTCTGTCATCGCTTTTACACCATTGGCAGCACCATTAATGGCAGCACTCAAGGCTTTTACGATTTCCAATTGCGCTGCATAATCTTCTTCACCTAAACCAATGGCTTTCAAAGAAACGATATTGTCAGCCAATTTCTTTTGGTAAGAGACAGCAGATGGTGAAATCAGATTCGCCACCATTTCACCCAAAGTACGGCTTTCAATTTGCAACTTCGTGGTATAGTTGTGGTATTGCACTTCTTGGTAAGCATGCAATTCTTTTTTGCTGAAAACGCCTTGTTTGATGAAAACGTCTGCTTTTTTACCTGTCAATGCTTTCAACGCTTCGGGTGTTGTCGTGAAATTGCTCAAACCTCGTTTAGCCGCTTCGTCTTTCCACTCTTGGCTATAACCATTGCCTTCAAAACGCACTTTTTTAGATTCTTTGATATAACGAATCAACACAGCCAAGATAGCTTCGTCTTGTGCTTTACCCCCTTCAATCAATTTATCCACATCTGTTTTGAATTTCTCTAATTGTGCAGCAACAATTGTATTCATGACGGTCATGGGTCCACCACAGTTTTGAGAAGAACCCACTGCGCGGATTTCAAACTTATTGCCTGTGAAAGCAAAAGGTGATGTACGGTTACGGTCGGTATTGTCTTTCTCAATCATCGGGATTTTATCAACCAAATCCAAAGC
>JAYUQN010000529.1:0-3756 GCA_043756725.1 Saprospiraceae bacterium | reverse complement strand
CCTAAAAGCTGTTTTTTTTGACAAAAAGCCATTGTTCATTAAGGCTGTTTTTATAGCAAAAACGGGGGGAACTTTTTTTACCCGTTTGTACAGCCTATGCTAAGGATACTGCGGGCGGTATCCTTAGCATCTTTCAAAATCTTTAGCATCCTAATTCAAATAAAAATGTCAAAATCCTGCTTTGTGAATCTTTATGATGCCTTTGTGTTTAAAAAATAACAGTTTTGCAGTTTTGCAGTCTATAAAATCATACCTATACTGAGGGGGGCAAAATTTAAGTTTTAAGAGATTTAAGTTTTAAAAACAATCAATTTAGTATCATGAAACATTTTATTTCTGGAATTTAAAATATACACCAATCTGGGCTTTTCACGTACAACAACTCACATCTGAAAAAACGCAACCCTTGTTGATTTTCCTGTTTTTCTCTTTTTACTTTAACTGAAAACAATAAAAAGTAGCGTTTTTCCTTTTTACAGTTTTGCAGTCTATCAGTTTTGCAGTTTCAAAAAATATTTTCATTTTTTCAGTCTTGCAGTTTTGCAGTTTCAAAAAATCATTTTATCTTGCAGCGTGTTACATAAACGTAGCTTCGGATAAAAAAAGAAATCATGAAAATAGGAATTTCAAATTTAAAGGGTGGGGTAGGGAAGACCACCGTTGCGCAAAATCTTGCAGTTTGTTTCGCACACATTGGGTACAAAGTCTGTATCGTGGATACCGATACCAATCAAAACTCGCTCGCATGGTCGGGTGTGCGGGATGAAGAATTGCCCAGCGTCCTCGTTGTAGGTGCAACCGATTCAAAAGCCCTAACCAAAACGGTGGATAAATTGGCGAATGACCATGAAATTGTCATCATTGACGGTACGCCCTCTTTGTCTGAAATGACCACCCGCATCATTCTGGCAAGCGATATTTTAGTGATACCAATTCTTCCCAGTGGGCATGATTTCAGAGCCATGAATCAATTTTTTGAGCGGTACGAGCAAGCTAAAGGGTTTAGGGAGGACATTCCCGCTTATTTTTTACTCAATCAGTTTTCTGAAAACCTCAATGTGCATCAAGATATGAAAAATCTTTTGACGCAGTTTGGTATTGAAATCCTTAAAACCACGCTTAACAAACGGGTGGCTTATGTGAAAACAGGCATCGAGGGTAAAGGCGTTTATGAGTCCAATGATGAAAAAGCCAAAGAGGAAATGATAAAATTAACCCAAGAGTTGTTGGCTTTGGCGCAAAAGCATGAGCTTTTACAAGCCGTCTAATTGTAGCGGTGACTTTAGTCCAATGCCATTAAGCTAAGGATTTATAGTTCCTAATGTATGATATATTCGATGTTTTCGTAGAGACGTTGCAGTGCAACGTCTCAGATTTAGCCAATTTTTGACCACAATTCAGACGTTGCAATGCAACGTCTCTACGTAAACCTCGGCTATAAATCCTTAGCTTAATGGCATTGGACTTTAGTCGCTGGCACGCATGGTTCAGCGACTAAAGTCACCGCTACAAGCGTTTTGCAGTTTTGCAGTCTATAAAAATTTTAATTTAAATAAAATGGCAAAGGATAAAAATACAGATTATACTAAACTCACATTGGGGGCAAAAATCCCTTTGAAAAAACCCATCGTGGAAGCTGAACCGACTCCAGTTCCTAAAAAGGAAGTTGCACGGGTCATTAAAGCCACAAGGGTAGCAGAAGTTGTGCGGGCAGAAGTAGCGCCTAAAAAAGTGGAACAGGCCGTCAATGCTATTCATGCGCCTCCTAAAATTGTGAAACCGATGAAAACCGATGAACGCACTTTGCGGGTCACGTTGGATATTCCGCTTTCATTGCATGCACAAATCCGCACCAAAACTTTTCAAGACGGTATTTCAATGAAAGAATATTTTTTAGAAATGGCTAAACAGAATTTGGGTATTGCTTAATTCCATTTTGGCTCCACAAGTTTTATAATTTTTGATTGTGCATCAGATTTAGGGTAAGTTTTTTGATAAATGTTGGCTTAATACTGAGGGAAGGTAAATAGACTTATTTCAGTTTTGCAGTTTAACAGTTTTGCAGTCTAATATTAAATTTTTCATTTTACAAACGAGAAAATGGCAGAAGAAAAAGATAATCAAAACAAAAGCCAAGGGGTTAGTAAAATCACACAACGCCTTTTGGAAGGAGCTATGCAAGTACGGCTTGACCGTGCAAGCATTGAAGATGCTATTTTTCAGCACTCGGTCTTGTGTCAAACCTTTTTGCCGTACCGCAACCCGGGCGATGAAACCAAGATTTGGCAACAAAAGCAAGGCAACGTCAGCCTCGCCGTGCAAGCCAATCACGTTTTGAATCCCGTGACAGGCGAATTTGAATTTGTCGGTTTGCCGTATGGAACTAAATCTCGTTTGATATTGGCGCATATCAACAGTGAAGCTGTAAAAACCCAAAATCGCTTAATTGATGTCGAGGAAAGTATGACCGCTTTCATCAAAAAAATTGGACTCAATACCGACGGGCGCACCATCAAAGAAGCCAAAGAACAATTGCGCCGATTGACCGCTTCCATTATAAGTATTGGCTATTCGGACGGTGAAAAAGGGATGCAGGTGGATTTGAAAATCGTGAAAGCCTTCGACCTCTGGTTTCCAAAAGATGAACGGCAACGCATACAATGGACATCCAAAATACAACTCACCGAAGAATATTTTAACAGTTTGATAAATCATGCTATTCCCCTTGATGAAAGGGCACTGGCAGCTCTTTCACACAACGCCATGGCTTTGGATATTTACGCATGGCTCACCCAACGCTTACATCGTGTGGAACATGGCAAACCACAATTCATCGCTTGGCAAAACCTGAAAGAACAATTTGGTCAAGGCTACGACCGTATGGACAAATTCAAAGAGGTTTTCAGAAGAACCCTCCGAACCGTTTTGACCCAATATCCAACTGCCAAATTGTCAGAGGATAAAAACAAGGGCTTTTATCTTTATAACTCGCCTTCTCCCATTCCACCCAAAATTATTCATTTGCTCGAAAAACCTAAATAGCATCGGCATAAAGCACGTAACACGTAGCTTCGGCTTTAGCCGAACCCGTTTGAACGGCTTTAGCCGTGTTAAAATACGGGGGGGGTAGTACCAACGGCTGAAGCCGTTCAAACGAGTTCGCCTAAAGGCGAAGCTACAAGTTCGGTTAAAATCGAAGCGACGAACCACGTGAAGTTTGGTGGAGTTTCATCTTTTACAGAGGCTTTATACTGAGGGGGGGTATTTATGCACGTGCAGTTTGGTGGAATTTGAGTGAAAAAGACGGTATTTTCAGCCAACAAAATGTTCTTCACGTGTAGTTTGGTGGAGATGAAAAATTATCCACGTGCAGTTTGGGGGGAATTAGGAAATCAAGGCTATTCCCAAGGTTATCCACATGTAGTTTGGGGGAATTTTGGTGAAAATGCACGTGAAGTTTGGTGGAATTAGGCACGTGAAGTTTGGTGGACAAACCTATATACTTCT
Organism: Saprospiraceae bacterium; assembly: GCA_043756725.1. GTDB lineage: Bacteria > Bacteroidota > Bacteroidia > Chitinophagales > Saprospiraceae > JAAFJT01. The sequence goes on along the minus strand of JAYUQN010000529.1, from coordinate 249 downwards.
TCCTATATTTTTTCTCTCCTATATAAGCGAAAAAGAGAAATTTTTTAAATAAAAACGAAGGCTTGTTTCCTTTTTTATTGCGGGGCGGAACTATAACTATTTTAGGGGTTGAGGGTAGGGGTGATAAGGAAAGTTATGCACATTTTTTTAATTTGAATTAGGATACTAGGGATGTAAAAGGATATTAAGGATTTGGATACCTCAGCATTATTTTGACGGTCAACACGTAAATCTGTGAAAATCTGTCTA
>JAYUQN010000528.1:0-3760 GCA_043756725.1 Saprospiraceae bacterium | reverse complement strand
GTGTGCGTGATAGATTGGAAGGTATTCCCGTTACGGATATTTACTACGGTTTAAGCTGGTTTTCAACTATTTTAACGATTGTGCTTTTAGCGGTCGGTCTGTGGAATGCGACGATTTTGCCGAGTGAAAAAGGGTATTATGCTTTTGCTTTTCTTTTGGCTTTGTTTGGAGCTATTACGGTTCAGAAGAATACGCGGGATAGTAAAGAGGCAGAAGGAAAGAATTAGAAAGCCTTTCATCTCCTCAAATTATTTGTAACTCTGATTCTTTTTTTATATTTTTGCTTTTAAAAGAAATGGCTTGTTTCTAAACAAAATATATCAATAATCATGGCAAAAAGAATCAATAATCAAGACGATGAGCGTTCAAGAAAGGAATGGCGAGAAGGGGAAATAATTGAAACTTTCAATCTCAATCGCATTATCACTTATCAAACCCCTTTGATGCAAGAATGGCTTGATGTTCAAATTCCTGTCTTAAACGTAGGTGAACAATATATTTTTGATGGCGATTTAGCAAATGCTCAAAAACATATTGCAGGTTGGAATGAAGAAGATTTAAAAATGAAATTCATTAGCACTATTTTAAGATTAGGCGATATACGAGATGGAGATATAATTATGGGATACTTTGATAAGATAATTTCTGCAACTGTTGAGGGTATAAAATTGACTGTAAAGTCCGATTTTATGTTGGCTAAAGGTATTTTAGATGTTTTTAAAACGCCTTATTTCCATTTTCAAGAATATAAGCCCTACAAAAATCCTACGGGCGATTCAATGGCACAACTTTTAGAGGCTTTTTTAATTGCACAAGAAAAAAACAAAAATGGTAAACCGATTTATGGGGTTGATATTATTGGAAAACAATGGACTTTTGTCATCATGGAAGGTAAAGATTATTGTATTTCTAAGGCTTTTGATTCCGTAGACAAGACAGATTTATTAACCATTATCGCTATTTTGCGAAAATTTAAATATATTTTAGAGACACGCTTAATTGAGGATTAAAGTTAATTCTTATTTACAAAAAGCCTTGTTCTATACAAAGAACAAGGCTTTTTTATTTAAAAATACTGAGGGGGGTAGTTTTAAAAGATTATTTATAAAAACCTTATTTCCCTAAATTCTTCAAAACCCCTACCACTTTCACCGTCCGAAACGCCCGCTCCAAAAACTTCTTTTTACTCACCTGTTCAATCGTCTTGCTCTCCACTTTGGATTCGAGCCAAGCGATGATGTCTAAATAGATAAATGAGCGGCGTTCAAAAGGGTTTTCTGCTAAGATTTCTAATTGCCTTTTCAGTTCTTCAAACTCGGGTTTCAAGTCTTTTTGCTTGATATACAATGATTTTTTCAAAAATTTCATGATTTCCTGCATCACAGCACTCATGTCGCCGTGTTTCAACAAGAAGCGATAGACAGATTTTGTGAGGTATTCTAAGAGGGCAAAATGTCCTTTTTCATAGTGGGCAATCAAGTGCAGCATGCGGGCGAAGCATTGAATATCGGTGCGCAAAGTGCCCGATTTCAAGTTGATGATTTTGTTGAGATAGTCAATCGCTTTGTCAAAATTGCTGCTGCCGAAGTAGAGGCAGGCGATTTTATAATAAAAAACCAAGATGCGATGCTCGTCGAGCCGTAAGGCAAATTCTTTGAGTTGGGTTTCAATTTCAGGTATCAATTTACACCCCTCAGTAAAAGAGCCTTCAAGAAAGTGTTTGTTGATTTTAGCGGTATAAACATGGTGAAACGCTAAGGCTCTTGTGTTTTCATCCAACGAATCAGCATGTTTTTTCAAGTATAACTCCGTGTTGTTCAATATTTTAGACAGTCTTTCATGGTCGAGCGTCATGAAAAGGGCATTGAGCAAATTGTGAACACCTTTGAGGTACAAGGAGGTGTCATTGATTTTCATAATGGGCGCTTGCTCAAATAACTCGACCCATTTGTAGGAATAACGGTAATAGTTTTTCCAATTTTGGGCAATATAGCTTTGCCAAATATGGCATTGATAGAGATAAACTTTTTCAAAAAAGCCCATTTTAGGGATGGGGGTATTACTTAAATTTTCATTGAAAAAATCATCCACTTTTTTCAAATCTTCTGCATTACGGGCATGACCCATTAGCAAATACATGGCATATAATTGCAATGAAAGATTTGACAATCGGCTTGTGTTCACCAAACGCTGCATCGTCGCTTCGGCATCATCTGCTAATTCGTCTGCCCTTCCTTCATGGCTTCGAGTGATGTGGCGGCTTTCAATGAGTTTTTCAAATTCAATAACTTCGAGACGCAACAAATCTTGGTGATTGGTTTCCGCCAAACCCTTTGCTTTATCTAATATGCGAAGTGATTGAATATATAAACCCTTGTTATACAATACTTTAGCATAATCTATATTTTCGCGAATATCAATGTCGGCATTGCGATTTTTATGCAAAAGACGCAGACTTGTCAGCAATTGTTTATACAAATGCGCTTTAAGATTGGAGAGTTGCTCCTTCTTTATTTCAGGTACTTTTTTGAAAAGAGCCGTTTCATCATAGTCTTTCGATTTATCCAAAACATCGAAAAGTCGGATAAATTTGAGTTCCTCACTGTCTTGATTTCGGGTGACATAGAGCCTAAAATTGCGTTTTTCAGCTTTCGTCAAGGTCTTTATCAACTGAAAGAGGTGGTCGGAAGCTGTGCTTTGTGCTTGTCGCTGTATGAGTATAGGCATCGTAAGAAATGTTAAATTAAACTATTGATAATCAATGAGTTGCAAATATAATTTTTTAGTTTGAAAACCGTAACGATTTCCTAAACTTATTATCCATCGGGGTGATTTTTTGAGTACCTTTGATACTATGTAGCTTCAGATTTATCCGAACTTGTTTTAACGGATTCATCTGTTGCTTGTATTGCGGACGGATAAATCCGAAGCTACAAGTTCGGATAAATCCGAAGCTACAAGTTCGGATAAATCCGAAGCTACAAGTTCGGATAAATCCGAAGCTACTTACCAATCGCAACGAATTAAAAATAATAAAAGTAATAAACCATGGCTGACAAAGTTCAGATTTTTGACACAACCTTACGCGACGGCGAGCAAGTGCCCGGCTGCAAATTAAACCTACCCGAAAAATTAGAAATTGCACGTGCCCTCGAAGAGTTGGGCGTAGATGTTATCGAAGCGGGTTTTCCGATTTCAAGTCCCGGCGATTTTGATTCGGTGACGCAAATTGCTAAAATTATTAAAAACGCCACCGTCTGCGGTTTGAGTAGGGCGGTTGAAAAGGATATTGATGCCGCTGCAGGCGCATTAAAATATGCCAAACACCCGCGTATCCACACGGGGCAAGGCACAAGCGATTTTCACATATTGAATAAATTTAATTCCACAAGGGAAGCTATGCTGGAACGCGCTATACTGGCAACCAAATATGCTAAAAAATATGTTGAAGATGTTGAATTTTTCTGCGAAGATGCAGGGCGTTCCGACCCTCAATATTTAGCGCAAGTGGTTGAAGCCGTAATTAAAGCAGGTGCTACTGTGGTTAATATACCTGATACAACCGGTTATTGCCTGCCTCATCAATATGGCGCGCTTATAAAATATTTGGTTGATAATGTACCCAATATCCATAAAGCGACCCTTTCAGCGCATTGCCACAACGATTTAGGCTTAGCAACTGCCAACGCTATTGCTGCAGCCTCCAATGGTGCGCGCCAAATTGAGTGTACTATTAATGGTATCGGTGAAAGAGCGGGCA
>JAYUQN010000527.1:0-3762 GCA_043756725.1 Saprospiraceae bacterium | reverse complement strand
TATTAATTCCTTGACTGAGCATCAAAAGAATACTTTGCTCGCGCTCTTGCTTCAAGTGTTCTTGCTCTTGCTTCAAACGCTCTTGCTCTTGCATATATTTTTCAAACTCACGTCTTGCTGTTTCTTTAGCAAGCCATTTTAAATATTCACGCCTATCAGATTTAACTTGGGCGAAAATCTCTTTAGCTGTTTCATATTTTACCATGTCATCTATTTTTTCTTCAAAGATAATACTGTTATTTGAATTTTCAAATTTTAAATATCCTTTAACAAACGATAATAACATTGAAATATGTTCTTTTGTGTATCCTTTTGCCAAAAATTTCTTTACAAGAGGCAAGTGCAATTTTATAATATTATCATCACCCATCTGTTTAGTTTTTGTTGCATTATAAGCAACTTCCATAATAATACTTACAGGGCTATCTACAAAAGAGAACAGGGTAGGTGGCACATCCATGACTTTGTAGGTCAAAAAACAGGTGCGACAACTCGCTCCCCATGTGTCCAATTCGTATTCAGTTGGGTGAAAATTGGCATTATCGTCTGTTAAAATTGCTAACATGACTGGGTTTACACCAAACAAATCTTCTATGCGATAACGCATTTGGTGCATCCGCTTGCTAAACATGTCATCTAAATAGCCTTGCACTTCAATATGCAATAACATCCAAACAATTTCACCATTTTTAAGATACAAACGCACCAAGACATCGGCAATGCGGTCGTTTTGTGGGGATTTGGATTGCAGTTTGTACAATTCTTTATCCAAAAATTCTACGCCTTTGCTCCAATCTATTTGGTCATATTTTTCAAGAAAGAAAAATTTTACAAAATCTTGCATAAAAACACGAAAAGCAGCTTTCCATAGATAGTCTCTTTTAATCATGGTGTTGGTTTTTTCATAATTACCTTTTAAGATAACTTGTGTATGATGCCGTAAATGTATGGTTTAATTATTTCTATTAGTATATTTTTTCAAACAAATTTGACATAAATTTTCAAAATATATGTTTTAGAATTTTAGAAAAAATATACGCATATATGTTAATTCAAAGAAATTTAGTAACTCTTTTATTTATATGTCGTTTTTTGATTATATGTTAAATAAATGACAAAGTCAAAACTCATAAAAAACATGCAACTTTTCCTCGATTCCTACGGCGCTTTCCTTAATGTCCGAAACGGCAAATTTCAAATAACGCCCAAACACAACCCGCCCCAATCTTTTGCCACAGATGATGTCGAAGTTATCTTTTTGACTGAGGGGGTCACCGCCACGTCCGACGCTATGATGTTGGCGCTTGAAAAAAGTATTCCTATCGTTTTGCTCAACTATTTGGGGCAACCTGTGGGGCAAGTTTGGTCGGGTCGGTTTGGGTCTATTGCCACTATTCGCCGCCGCCAGATGCTTTTTGCTGAAAATACGGAGGGGTGGCTGTGGATGGCTTTCACCTTAGCCCGTAAAATTGACAATCATCAAATTGTTCTTCGTCAATTGGCTGACCGTTATCCCGCCCTTTTCAACGAAATGACCCGTAAAAAGCTCGGGCGTACCCTCGCAACACTCGATGGTTTGGCAAAAAGTTTCACACGTTATCCCTTTTCTGATAACGATTTCAAACGCATTGCTGCCGAATTTCGAGCCTTTGAAGCCACTGCTTCCCGACATTATTTTCGCTTCATGGGGGCTATTATCCCTACTGAAAAATGGCGGTTTGAGTCCCGTAGCGCGCGCCCCGCCCGTGATTATTTCAATTGCATCCTCAATTATCTCTACGGTATGCTTTATGCACAAGTCGAGTTGGCACTTATAAAAGTAGGTATTGACCCCGCTTTAGGTATTCTGCACGTGGATAGATACAATACGCCCACAATGGTCTATGATTTCATCGAACCTTATCGGCATTGGGCTGAAATAGTCGCTCTCGACCTTGCCCTTGAAGACGCTGTGCCCGAAGAAGGTTTTAATTCGTCTTTTGAAACTACGGGTGAAAACAGCGGCTTTTGGCTCAATAGCAAAGCAAAAGGTGTGGTTATCAACCGCTTTTTAACCTATTTGAACGAACCCATAACTTTCAATAAAAAACAACAAAAACGCTTGATTGTCTTGGATATGGAAGCACAACAATTAGCCACTAAATTGAAAACATTCTAAAAACCATAATCATCATGAAAAAATTATTCGCTCTTTTAATCCTTTTCACCCTCTCTATACTGAGGGGGTATGCCCAAGAAGAAACGCCTGATGAAGAGTCTGAAATGCCTCAAAAAGGCATCGAAAATGTCTGGCGTTCCAGTGACCTTGATGGCGAACAAGCTGTTTTAAGGCAAAACAGAAGGGCTAAAAAGCATGATGGCTCCCAGTTGTTGCCAGAAGGCTCCACACGTGTGGGCTGTGTTTGTATGGACTATATCGAGCAACAACACACGGGGCGAGGAGCCTGTGGCGGGCACAATGGCGTTCGCTTTTGGCTCTACGAATTGCCCAACAGCGATACCGCTCGCATCCCAACTTTGCGGCACGATGCACATCCTGATACGCTTTTGGATACCGAAATCTTGAAACTTGCTGCCTTTAAACGCTACGAACGCCTAACCGCTCAAAGGCAACTCGACTTTTATAAATCCCTCGAAGAACATCCCGAATGGCTATCCGACATCTTGGGTGTGGCTCCCTCCGCTTCGGGTTTGCCCGATTCGCTTAGAATTGTCCTCCCCGCTATGCCTCATGACCCTTTGGCGCAAAACACCCTTTTATATAGCATTTCCGTGCTTTTGGGCAGTGGCGCATTGTGGGTGATTAAAAAACTGACGGAAGGTAAAACCGCAACAGATAATCCCGAATTGCGTGCGCCCCAAGATATGATTTAGGCAAAGAAATGAGCATTTTTTTTGGCGGTGGTTTAGGAAACTGATTTTTATTTTTTGAAAAAAATAAAAATCAGTTTCCTAAACCGCTTGCCACATATTTCATATTTCATATTTCATACCTCATACCTCATATTTCATACTTCATACCTCATATTTCATACTTCATACCTCATATTTCATATTTCATATTTCATATTTCATAATGACTTTTTTAATTTGCTACGATATAATAGACGACCGTTTGCGAACACGGCTTGCCAAACGCTTAGAAAAGGCGGGCTGCATTCGGTTGCAAAAATCGGTCTTTTTGGCACCTCATTTTGATGCCAAAAGGCTCGCTATACTGAGGGGGGGTATCAAAAAGGTTTTACCGCTTTTATTGTTGCCCCATGAAAGTGTGATAACCATACCGATTGAAAAAGACAACCTTTCTGACATCGTGTGGGCAGGGGATGCCGCCTCGATACAGATTTTATGTCAAAAAGCCTTATTCAAATTGTTGTGAAAAATGTGGATTAAAGAAGGTGAAAAATAGAATTTAACCATTTGGTTAAATTGCAAATAAAAACTTGTTATCTTTTTTATGCTTTAACATTTTTGCTTTTGTCATTCTGAGGAACGAAGAATCTGAATGTAAAATATTGATTGTAAACGTTTTATATCCAGATTCTTCGTTCCTCAGAATGACAAAACCGATTTACGCATATAACTTTAACGAATTTTTTTAATAAAATTGAAGAACCACAAATAGCTATTTTAAAATTTAACCATTTGGTTAAATTATCTTCTCGTCGGTTTTACATCAGAATTGATAAATTTTCATTATTTCTAACAGCGTCCATAAAAGGAAAGCTGACCACGCTAATAAAAGTGCCAACCTTATAGTTG
>JAYUQN010000526.1:0-10635 GCA_043756725.1 Saprospiraceae bacterium | reverse complement strand
GGCAAGCAGATACCACCGCCCGCAAAGTTGATATTTGTGAACGTGCCTATAAAATATTGACGGAACAAATAGGTTTTCCGCCCACAGACATTATTTTTGACCCTAATATTTTCGCAGTAGCTACGGGTATCGAAGAGCACAACGAATACGCCATTAATTTCATAGAAGCCTGTCGAGGCATTAAAAAACGGTGCCCCGGTGCTAAGATTTCAGGCGGTGTATCCAATATTTCATTCAGTTATAGAGGCAATGATAAAATACGGGAAGCTATGCACTCGGCATTTTTATACCACGCAACACGGGCAGGTATGGATATGGGCATCGTCAATGCAGGTATGATTGAGGTCTATGATGATATTCCAAAACAGCTTTTAACCTTAGTAGAAAATGTTTTATTCAATAAAAATGAAAATGCGACCGAAGAACTTACCGTCTATGCCGAAGCCTTAAAAGACACAGGCGGTAAAGCTGTAATCAAAGACTTGGCTTGGCGAGAACTCACGCTTGAACAACGTATTACACACGCACTCGTACGAGGCATTGACGAATTTGTAGAAGAAGATACAGAAGCGGCGCGTCAAAAATATCCAAGTCCACTTACTATTATTGAAGGTCCATTGATGGACGGTATGAATGTGGTCGGTGATTTATTTGGGTCGGGTAAAATGTTTTTACCACAAGTTGTCAAATCGGCAAGGGTGATGAAAAAAGCAGTCGCTTATCTCACGCCTTTTATTGAAGCAGAAAAATTGAGGACGGGCAATACCGAAAGCAGCTCAAAAGGCAAAATATTGATGGCAACTGTGAAAGGCGATGTGCACGATATTGGTAAAAACATCGTAGGCGTGGTTTTAGGCTGTAATAACTATGAAATTATTGACTTAGGTGTCATGGTGCCTGCCGATAAGATATTGCAAGCCGCTCGTACTGAGGGGGTCGATATTATCGGTTTAAGTGGTTTGATTACCCCAAGTTTAGATGAAATGGTGCATGTAGCTAAAGAAATGGAGCGACAAGGCATGAAAATCCCTTTGATGATTGGCGGCGCAACCACGTCAAAAACCCATACGGCTGTAAAAATTGAACCTCAATTTAAAGGCAGTCAAGTGGTTCACGTACTCGATGCGTCGCGTTCCGTAGCCGTAGCCAGTTCGCTTTTAAGTAAAGAAGGCACTGTAAAACAAGATTTTATAAATAATATTAAAAAAGAATACGAACAAGTTCGGGTACTGAGGGGTAATAGAAAATCAGCTAAAAAGTATTTGACACTCAACCAATCCCGTAAAAATAAAATGCCGATGGATTGGGCAAATTATACCCCGCCAAAACCTTCTTTTTTAGGTCTTAAAACTTTTGAAAATTACGACCTTGCTGAACTTCGCTCCTATATTGACTGGACACCTTTCTTTCAATCATGGGAACTGCATGGTAAATATCCCGCTATTTTGACGGATAACATTGTGGGTATAGAAGCCACAAAACTTTTCAACGATGCTCAAAAGATGCTTGACCGCATCATTACTGAGGGGTGGTTGAAAGCACGTGCTGTTATCGGTTTTTTTCCTGCCAATGCGGTTAATGACGATGATATTGAATTGAATTTCAATGAAACTGATGATGAAGTTTTAACCGTTTTACACAATTTAAGACAACAAAATCAGAAAGCCCCCGGGCAACCCAATTTCTGTTTAAGTGATAATGTGGCGCCTAAAACAAGTGGTAAAAAGGATTATGTCGGTGGTTTTGCGCTCACAACGGGTATCGGTATTGAAGAGCACGTTGCCCGTTTTGAAAAAGACCACGATGATTACAACGCCATTTTACTCAAAGCCTTAGCAGACCGTTTCGCAGAAGCTTTTGCTGAGCGCCTACACGAACGCGTACGTAAAGAGTTTTGGGGTTACGCCAAAGATGAAACCTTTGCAAATACGCAATTAATTGAAGAAGAATATCAAGGCATTCGCCCCGCCCCCGGCTATCCCGCTTGCCCCGACCACACTGAAAAGGCAACTTTGTGGCAACTCTTGAAACCCGATGAAAACGCAGGTATCACGATAACTGAAAGTTTTGCGATGTATCCCACGGCAGCCGTTTCAGGTTGGTATTTCAGCCATCCCGATAGCAAATACTTTGGTTTGGGTCAAATCTCCAAAGACCAATTGGAGGATTATGCAGAACGCAAGGGCATGGGTTTGGAGGAAGCGGAACGGTGGTTGGCGCCTGTTTTGAATTATGATGTATAGTTTTTTTGTAAATAACAGTAATTAGCTCTAAATTTGTTCTATATTAATCATTAATTTAATAATTAGCCTAATAGCACATATATGAGCGAGCAAGAACTTCAAAGTCTTTTTTCAAGATTAGTAACGACTGCAAAAGAAAATGAGTATATAGAATTTAAGGAGAATAATTCTGATCCGGAAGAAATTGGTAAACGTATTTCGGCATTGTCGAATGGCGCAGCTTTGTTTGGGCAAGCTTATGGTTACCTTGTTTATGGTGTAGAAGATGTCACACATAATGTTGTGGGTACGACTTTCAAACCATCAATTTTCAAAATAGGCAATGAAGAACTTGAACTTTGGCTTTCCAGAATGTTAAGTCCAAGAATAGATTTTCGTATTTATGAATTTCAATATCAAAATAAGCAAGTTACTCTTTTTCATATACCAGCGGCTTATAATCAACCTGTAAATTTTAAAAATAATGCTTGGATAAGAGTAGGAAGTAATGTAAAATGGTTAAAAGATTATCCAGAAAAAGAACGAAAATTATGGCAAAAACCTTCTTCAGATTTTGAGCAAGAATTTGCAATTCGCTCCATAAAAGCTGCTGATGTTGTAGCGTTTTTAGATACACAATCTATATTCGATTTATTACTAAAAATTCCTTATCCAACGAACCAAACTGGCGTTATCGAAAAATTAATATCAGAAAAATTTATAGAGCGTAGCAATGGTCATTATGATATTACAAATCTTGGTGCTTTACTTTTTGCGAAAGACTTAAGTAAATTTGATAATTTATCCAGAAAAGCAATTCGCGTCGTAAAGTATAAAGGAAAAGGGAAGTTTCAGACAGAAAAAGACCAAACAGGTAAATTAGGTTATGCAAATGGTTTTGAAAGAATGATAAACTATTTGTCTGGTTTGTTACCTTCTAATGAAGTAATTGGTACAGCTATCCGAAAAGAAGTACTCATGTACCCGCCTCTTGCTATAAGAGAGTTAGTAGCCAATGCCCTTATTCATCAAGATTTTAGAGAACGGGGAACAAGCGTTATTATTGAAATTTATGATGACCGTATTGAAATAAGTAATCCGGGCAAACCTATGATTGAACCTATTCGTTTTATTGATGAATATCAGTCTCGTAATGAATTGTTAGCATCGGCGATGCGTCGCATTGGATTATGCGAAGAAAAAGGTAGTGGCATTGATAAAGTTATTCAACAAGCTGAAATGTGGCAATTGCCCGCACCTGATTTTCAAGTTAAAGATACGCATACCAAGAGTATATTATATGCGCATCAAGATTTCAACGATATGAATAAAGCTGATAAAATTCGCGCTTGCTATCAACATTGCGCCATCATGTATGTCACCAATCAACGCATGACTAATCAAACATTAAGAGATAGGTTTAAAATTGAAGAACAAAATGCTTCAATTGTTTCTCGTATTATACGCGATACCTTAGAAGAAAAATTAATAAAGCCTGAACAGCCTGATAGTAAATCAAGAAAATTTGTTCGCTACCTACCGTTTTGGTCTTAATTTTTATTTGATGGTTATTTGATAGAGAGCTTTAAATAGGCATAATTTATTTCATAACTCATTGATAATCAATATTTTCTTTATTTGATGGTTATTTGATGGAGAAACTTTTTACTGTAAAATCAATGAAGGCGTTAAGTTTAAAACGCTACATCAATCTCCCCTGTCTCCACGTCCCAATTAGCACGAAGGGCTTCTAACTGTTTTGTAAAAATCCGCTCAGGTTGTATTTTTTTATCGTAATCCCCTGTATCCCATTTGCGGTTTTTATTGAGGTCTTCTATGACTTTTATAGTATATTGATCGGGTTGTAAGGTTTCAATAGTTCTATCAAAAGCTTTGACATTGTCTATAAAAAATTCGGTTTCAACAAGACTTGAACTCGTTAAAATTTGACAAATATAGCTTTTAGTAGAATCCAAACTACGCAGTTTTAATATAAGGCTGTTGCCAAATTCTTTTTTCTGTTGCACTATTATTTTTGAAACAATCGTATCATTTTTCAGACCGTAAATGTCCGTAATGGCATTGGGCAATATCGTCAAATCGTACGTTTTACCTTCTTCAAAATCAGCTTTTAAATATAATTTTCTTTTTGATGTGGAATCGGTAAAAATACTGAGGGGGGTCTCCATCCTCGCTGAATCCAACAATTTAAACCATTGGCTATCAATATTTTGTATTGGGAAGTTGAAATTTATAAAAAGCGGTTTAACAGGGTTTTTCGACTGATTTTTAATATCCATCGTGACAGAAAGTTTATTCTTTTTAATAAAATCTACTTTCCCACGAGGACGCACACGAACAGTATCGTTTCGTTCTTCGCCTTTCAAATACACATTCCAAGCCGTTTCATCCCCTTGATTGTACCAGATTAAAAGCGTGTCTTTGTTGATTTCAGTGAAAGCATTTTGCTTTATATCGTCAAAAGTCACTTGTGGTTTTTTGACTTCTTGGTTGAAAATGATTTTAGCCACGCCATATTTATCTACTTCTTTGTTTATGATTTTCACAGGTTTCACAGGGTCGAAAAGGCGAATTTTCAAACCTGAATTGGCAGCTGCCAATGAATCTGCCCGTCTGCGCAAAGTATCGTTTTTCAAAGTAGCCGTATCTTGTTTTATAGGAGCGGCGTTTGTAGCTGATATTGTCAAGTTTTCAGAAGGAAAACCAATTTTTTCAGTCTCTTGATTGAAAAAATAGTTCACATCATTGTCTTTCAAAGCAAAGACCTTGAAAGTGCCCGCCCTTACGTTTTCAATTTTAGCAATCCCTTCTTTATCCGTTTTACTGAAATAAAAAGGGCGTATTTTTTTCACTACCGTATCCGACAAATTGTCATAAAGCATCAACAGCACCCCCTCAGTAGGAAGACCTGTAACAGCGTCCACGACCTTGCCAATGACTTGCAAAGAGTCAATAACCGCTCCCGTTGAAAAAACAAACCGCAGATTTTCAGCGGGATTGCTTTCATTCAAATCTTTAATGGCATTGCCAAAATTGATGGTATATGTTGCATTCTCCCGTAAAACCTCTTCTTTGGCAAACTCAAAACGCAAAGTTCGACGCTCTAAAACAACTTCAGGGCGTTCATTCAAAGGCGGAGACACGACGATTTGGGTAAAAATATCTTCCAATTTCACCCATTCATCGAACGTGAGTAAAATAGGTTGCTTTTTAAAAAACGTTTGATAATTGGCAGTAGATTTATTTTGTATGACTTTCGGAGGAATTGTATCTTTCGGACTGCCTTTTAGCGCACCAACACTGGCGCAACTCTGTATCAACCAAGCGGCTGCGACTAAGATGAAAAGTATTTTTATAATAGGAAAACGCTTGAAAAACATAATGTAAAGGTATATTATTATGATATTCTGTGGTATTTACACATCTTTTGTCAAAGCCCAAACGGTGCAGCGCACCGCCATATTTGTAGAGAAAGCTGTGAAATGTTAATGGTTTTAAGGTGCGTAGCACCGCAATATCAGTAGCCTTTTAGCAATATTACGGTGCTACGCACCTTTACATCGTCAACTTTGCCTAATTTTCCCTACAAATATTGCGGTGCGCTGCACCGTTTGGGCTTTGACAAAAGATATATAGATGCCACAGATTAAGAAGTTTAGCAAGCGGTTTAGGAAACAGTTTTTATCTCGACAAAATAAGGATAAAAAACAGTTTCCTAAACTACTATGGGCAACAAAAAATTTCGAGACTTTTCTTTTTAGATAGCAATAGATTTTTGTCATTCCGAGGAACGAGGAATCTGTATATTTTTAGTGCCTTTTTACATACAGATTCCTCGTTCCTCGGAATGACAAAAATCTATTGCTATCTAAAAAGTCTCAAAATTTCGTCTCTTATAAGCTCTGTTCTTTTCTTTTATTCCGCGGATGAAACATCAAAACGGTTTCACGCAAATATTCAGTATCCAAATGGGTATAAACTTCTGTGGTCGTGATGCTTTCATGCCCTAAAAGGTCTTGCACAACTTTCAAATCTGCGCCTCCTTCTATCAAATGGGTGGCAAACGAATGTCGAAAAGTATGGGGGCTGACGTTTTTTTCAATCCCTGCCACTTTAGTCGCTTCTTTGATAATCAAGAATATCCAAATACGGCTGAGCGGTTTGCCTCGATGATTTAGAAAAACAAAATTTTCATAATCAGGCATCGTTTTAATTTTGATTCGCACATGGTCTAAATAAAACCCCAAATGCTTTTTAGCTTCCTCACCAATAGGCACAATGCGTTCTTTATCACCTTTGCCAATCACGGTAATATAGCCTTCATGAAAATAAAGATTTGAGCGTTTCAAATTGATTAACTCACTCACACGCAAGCCACAGGCATATAAGACTTCCAAAATAGCCCTGTCTCGCAAACCATTGGGTTTTGACAAGTCAATGGTCGCCAAAAGCATATCAATTTCCTCAAAAGACAGCACATCAGGTATTTTCCTTGCCATACGAGGGGCTTCTATCAAATCGGTAGGTGCGACGTCCAATAAATCTTCCAAAAGCAGATATTTATAGAATGTTTTGATACCCGACAATGTGCGCGCTTGGGAGGAAGCTTCTAAGCCCAAACTGTTCAAATATGCCATTAATTCGCTGATTACTGAGGGGGGTACAGCTATGGGCATATAGTTGTAACCTTTTAGTTCCATATATTGTTGTAGCTTATTTACATCACGCATATAAGCATCGAGCGAGTTGTGCGAGAGAGACCGCTCCAACATCAAATAGGCTTTGAAGCCATTAAGGGCTAATTTCCAATCCATAAGACAAAGGTATATTAAAAAATGAGAAATAATTATCAGAGCTTTGGATAAACCCAAAGCTGTGGCACATATATAAAATAAAAAATATGCTTTAATGAAAATATTTCTTCAAATTTTCAAGCATAGGTTAAAAAAGTGTTATAATTTTGTCAAAAATGCCTTTGGCATTATTTTCATAGAACAAAATAGGCGTTTGGCAGATTTTACAAGTACGAATTGAGCAACTATTTCGTTTAATGTATATCTTTGAAAATGATTAAAATTTTTTTATGTATAAAATTTGGATGAATATGAAAATCAGAAATGTGATTTTGATGACGGCGGTAGCCAGCGTTGCCTTGATAGCCGCTTTTTGCCCAAAGCCGACACCGGCAGAGAAAGAAGCGGTGCTGCTTCAAAAGATGATGGAGGTAATGAATCAATTGCATTATAATCCTCAAACAAATAATGACGAACTTTCTAAAAAAGTGTACAAACTCTATCTTGACCGTTCCGATGCGGGTCGTCGTTTTTTAACGCAATCCGATGTTGATAAAATGAAAGAATATGAACTGCAATTGGATGACCAAATCAAAGCGCAAGATTTCACTTTTTTCAACTTGTCTGTTCAGCTGATGGATGCGGCTACTGTAAAAGCTGAAACGTTTTACAAAGAAGCCTTAACAGAAAACATTGATTTCACTAAAAATGAAACCATTGAGCTGGATGGTGATAAAAAACCTTATGCCAAAGATGATAGCGAGTTGAAGGATATATGGCGTAGAATGATAAAATTTGAAGTTATGACGCGCTTAGCTTCTAAATTAGAAGACAAAGAAAAAGGCAAAGCCGATATAAAAGATAAGTCAGAAGAAGACTTGAAAAAAACAGCTTTGACTGAAACCACTAAAACCTACAACGATTATTTCAAGCGCATCAAAAAAGTGAAGCGAATGGATAGATTGTCCAATTTCCTAAACTCTATAGCCAATGTCTATGACCCACATACCGAATATTTTGAACCCGTTGATAAGCAAAGTTTTGACATCAGCATGTCGGGGCGTTTGATAGGTATTGGCGCACGTTTGCAAACGGATAGTGAAACCGATTTTACTAAAATTTCAGACATCATCATCGGAGGACCCGCTTGGAAACAAGGTGATTTAAAAGAAGGTGATTTGGTCATGAAAGTGGCTCAAAACGATAAAGAACCTGTTAGTGTAGCGGGTATGGATATCAATGAAGTTGTGTCAATGATTCGCGGCGAAGCAGGTACAGAAGTGCGTTTGACCATAAAATCTAAGGCAGATGGCACCACTAAAGTTATTTCAATTATTCGTGAAGAAGTTATTTTAGATGAAGGCTATGTGAAATCATTGGTTATTCAATCTAATAAAGACAGTGAGAAAATTGGCTATATCAAATTGCCTAAGTTTTACGCTGATTTTGAAAGAGAAGATGGACATCAGTGCGCAGAAGATGTTGAAATTGAAATTGAAAAATTGAAGAAAGCGAATGTCAAAGGTATTATCCTCGACCTTCGTAATAATGGCGGTGGTTCTTTGCGCGATGTAGTCAAAATGTCTGGCTTTTTTGTAGAAGAAGGTCCGATGGTACAGGTGAAAAACCGCTTTGACAAACCCGAAGTTTTGAACGATAGTGACCCCTCAGTACAATACACGGGTCCACTTGTTGTTATGGTTAACGAGTTCTCTGCCTCGGCTTCTGAAATTTTAGCAGCCGCTATGCAGGATTACGGACGTGCCGTTATCGTAGGTTCAAACACTTATGGCAAAGGAACCGTTCAACGCTTTTTCGACCTTGACCGTGCGCTTACAGGCAACAGCAGTGTGAAACCTTTGGGTCAAATAAAAATTACAATTCAGAAATTCTTTCGTGTCAATGGTGGCTCAACGCAATTGAAAGGTGTGGCTCCAGATATTGCTTTGCCAGACAATTATACTGAAATTCCTGTCGGGGAAAAAGACAACGAGTACCCTATGGCATGGACGCAAATCAACCCTGTGAAATTCACACAGACAGTTGTTGATTTGAAAAAATTGCCTAAAATTGCTGAAAGCAGTAAAAAACGCGTAGAGGCTAATCCAACTTTCAAATTGATTGCTGAAAACGCTGTTCGTATCAAGCAACAACGGGATGATACAGACCACTCGCTCAACTTGAAAAGCTATCGCGAGGGTGAAGCGAAACGCAAAGAATTGAGCAAAAAGTTTGAAAATACTGTAAAAACCATAGATGGTTTTACAGCCGAAAACCTTTCAGAAGATATGGCTTCCTTAACAACTGCAAACGATTCTTCTAAAGTTATTCGCAATACCGATTGGTTGAAAGATGTGAAAAAAGACGTTCATTTATACGAAACCTTGATGATTATGAAAGATTTGATTCAGAATGCCACTTTCAAAACGGCTTCTGTTGAACCCAAACGTAAGTAATCTTTTAGGGATAGATTTTATAAAAAAGGCTATTGAGGTGTCATACTTCAGTAGCCTTTTAATTTTGTTTACTATTTTTGCCCTCAATTTTCAAACAATGCGTTATTTTTTAGAACTGGCTTACAACGGCACGCGTTTTTGTGGTTGGCAACGACAGCCCAATGCCCCCTCAGTACAAGAACGCATTGAAAGCGTTTTTTCACTTATTTTGCGCCAACCCGTTGAAATATTGGGTTGCGGACGCACGGATACCGGCGTACACGCAAGCTATTACGTTGCGCATTTTGATTTTGATAAAGATTTTCCAGAAAATTTTTTAGATAGAGCCAATAAAATGCTCGGCAACGATATTGCCTTAAAAGACCTAAAACCCGTTGCTCCAGATGCCCACGCCCGTTTTGATGCTACGCTCCGCAGCTACGAATACCACATTACAGCTATTAAAAATCCCTTTGCTACTGAAACGGAATGGCATTATATGATGTATAATAAGTTGGATGTCTATAAAATGCAAGAAGCTGCTGAAATACTGAGGGGGTATGATAACTTTGCACCCTTCTGTAAAACGCATTCAGATGCTAAGACTATGCAGTGTCAAGTCTATCGTTCTGAATGGGTTTTTATCGAAAATAAAGCCATATTTCATATTTCAGCCAATCGGTTTTTAAGGGGCATGGTGCGTTTGATAGTCGGTGCGTGTATCAATATCGGCTTAGGTCAGATGACTTTAACTGATTTAAAACAGGCTTTGGATGAGCAAACACCTTTGGAAAAAAGCAGCAGCGTGCCACCAACAGGTTTATTTTTGACTGAAGTGAAATATCCTTTTATTTGAATTAGGATTTTTAGGATTATAAGGATTTTATAGGATTCACACACGATTTTGACGGTGCTTTCGTCAAAATCGTATGTGAATCCTATAAAATCCTTATAATCCTAAAAATCCTAATTCAAATAAAAAGTCAACATCCAAATTGGTAAAATTCGTCAAATTCGTAAATTCGTGGCTTCAAATTCGTGTAAAGATTAAAATACCGTTTCAATAATATATGACATACTCAATAGCCAAAGTAAAAGAAGCGATTAATGCGGTTATCCAAACCCTTTCACCCGTTCAGTTTTTGAAATTGGGGAATAAAACGT
>JAYUQN010000525.1:0-3772 GCA_043756725.1 Saprospiraceae bacterium | reverse complement strand
TGTGCATTTCCTTTTTTACTTTTGATATACTTTAATTTTTAAACCAAAATCGTCAATCCAAAAATCTATAACATGGGTGTCACGATACATTATAAAGGACGGTTGAAATCGCCTGATTTAGTCCCAGACCTCGTTGTGGAAGTGGCTGATATTTGCCAAACCCATAACTGGAAATATCATTATATAGATGAAACAGAAGACGACCCTATCGGTATGCAACTGCGGGGTATTCATTTTAAACCGCATGAAGAAAGTGAATCTGTCTTTTTCGCTTTTGATTCAGAAGGCTATCTCTGCAATTTTTTATCCATGATATTGGGTATGAAACGCGATAACAAAATGCAATGGGTTTTCACTAAAACGCAGTTTGCAGGTGTTGAAACGCATATACAAGTCGTGCATTTGTTGGAATATCTGAAAAAAAAGTATTTCAAAAAAATGATTATCAGCGATGAAGGCGGCTACTATCCCGATAATGATAAAGACTTGCTCAATTCCCGCATTGGGTTTCTCAACAATGCCATCAATACCATCAGTGATATTTTTGAACACAGCGAATTGGGCGGTAAATCTCCCGATGAAATTGTCGATCATTTGCAAGACGCCCTTACCCGTTCTTTTAAGGATTTGAATATTCAAATTATGCGGATTGAGGCGAAGGATTTGCCTGATGATGTGCGTCGGCAAATGGAGGAAATGGAGGATGAGTAAAGACTTATTCGGGGTTGTGTAATAAGTCAAAAATAAAGTTAATTGAATTTTAGAGCCAAATAAAATTCCGAATTCCGCACAACATGCGTCAAGTTCGAAACTTGACGCATGTTATTGCACTGAAAATGAAATAAAATTTGGCTTCAAAATGATTGAAATACTTATTACACAACCCCGAATAATTTCATTGCAACAACACATACCCATTCACCGCCAACGCCCCAAAATCGTCATAACTCATGCGAATATAGCCACCATTGCCCCATTCACGCCCCCAAGAGTTAAGCAATTCCACTGTTTTACTGTCTTCATTATAACCCACAGCCACTAAAAAATGGGTGCCAGCAGGGGTTTTATCACCGTCAGCAGCGTTCCATATACGGGCTTGGCGCAGGTTTTTAAACTCATTCGTAATTTGCAACTCCACAATGACAGGGTTGCCCCGCATAATCGCCTTGCGCATATCGTATAACTTCTGTTGTGGTCGCGTTGTTGTTTGAAACAATTTCAAATAATTGCTAATTTTATATTTCAAAGCCGCATTTACTGAGGGGGGTAAATTGGTAGCACTGTACGGCAAAATAGCGGCAGAAACGGTGCCATTCATGGCTAAAAACGCCAATTCGTCTTCAATTGCGCTTTTCGGCAAGTTCAGTTTGATGAAATCGGGCGACAAATTGTCTTTGTAATTATTATTCAAATTGATATAATATTCCAAAGCACTTGTCAAAGCATAGCTTGAAGAGTAATTTAAAGTGCCCATTTTACGCGGCGGCATCATATAAGATTTCAATGTTTGCTCCGCTAAAATCTCTTTTGACGACCCAACCCCACTTATCGTTTTCAACAATTGGTCGAACATACTGGTCTCTGAAATGCCAAATTGCCCCCTTGCGCCATAGTCGGCAGGAGGCGATTGAGACGGCTTAGGATTTTGAGCGAATAAAGTTTGTGAAAAAACGAGCAAAGCAATTAATAGGCGTGTGGTTTTCATACTACTTTTTAACGGTTTGATGATGATGAATGAATGATAAAGGACAACTGAAAATGGACGATGGTGAAATTATTTGAGACCTAAATTTGTGGTGCAAGAAGTTATAACTTATTGATTATCAACATTTAGGAAATTTTAAAAATTTCCTAAATGTGCGCTTGTACCACAAAGTAGATAATTCCGATATTTAACACAACGCCTTAAGTTTCAAAATTCTCTTTGTTTCATAACGATTTTAATGCCTTTTTCTTGTTTGAAACTTAATTTTTTACTTTCCCATACATGTTTTATCTATATGTCTTAGCGTACTAACTCTACTTTGGCACTTTGAAAAAGCCTTAGCATCCCCCCGACCCCCAAAGGGGGAGTACATCCGAAGTAGTTAAGCGTTTCGTACACTTTCGTTGAAAAAGTACCGAATTCTGACTTACTTCGGATGTACTCCCCCTTTGGGGGTCGGGGGATGCTTGGGCTTTTTCGAGTGCTAAATTCAGGACTAATCAACCCTGCCCTTCAGGGGCAGGGGGCTGCTAAGGCTTTTCCAAAATTATTTTTTTGAAAAAATTAAATTTCCACTTCTTAAACCACCTCCCTATATTATTTTCCCTTATTTTGTTTCAAAATTCAAAAAAAACATGCCTAATAAACCCATCCTCTTACTGACCTTTGCTGCCAATAACTTGCAAGGGGTGAAAACGGAAGCCGATAAAATTTGGAAATCGGTCAAAAAAAATACTGCCATCACCGCTAAAAAGGTGAACAATGCCACCCTCGACTCATTGGCGGAGTCCATTATTGATTGTGGCAAAGACCTTTTTATGTTCCATTTTGGCGGGCATGCCGACCCACAAAGCCTTGTCTTAGACCATGCACGAGGAGCCGTAAAAGACGACGAAGCGGACGCCCAAAAGGCAACCGATTCTCGGGACATTCATAGAATCAACCTGTCGCGCTTACTCGTGCGCAATGAAAATCACAAAGTGCAAATTGTCTTTCTCAACGGCTGCCAATCTTATGGGCACGTGGGCATCCTCACAGCTAAAGGCGTGAAAGCTATTATTGCCACCAATGTCAAGGTGAATGATGTGGAAGCGGTACGGGTTGCTGCCTTTTTTTACAAACTTTTCTTTGAAAAAGATTATACGCTGAAAGAGGCTTTTGAAACTGCTGTGGCTACTGTTGGAGGTAATACTGCCTATATCACCATCGTGAACCCAGGTGAAATTGATGAAAATCAACCTTTGACGTCTTCTTGGACGCTCTTCATCCATGCCAAACACAAGGACGTGATGGATTGGGCTTTAGCAGAGTTTTTAAAGGGCAATGACACTAAAACCACCGCCGTAACAGGTACTACACAAACACATTCGGGCAGCGGCGATAATGTGGCGGGTAATAAAATCGGCAGACAAATCAATATGGGCGCAAGCAGCACCTATATTGAAAATCAAACGGCTATGCCCACTCCACCGCCTAAAACTTTGAATTTTAAAGATACTATCAAAAGTTTAGTCTCCAATGGGAAATTAAGTGAGGCTTTGAAACAGATTGCTACTAAAAGTGATGAAAACCACACCATACTACTGCAAAGCAGATTGTCGCGTTTGGAACGCGATGAAAATCTTGGTACGATGGACGCAAGAGACGCCAATATTGAGCGCAATCGCATCACGCAGTCCATTTTATCTTTATTGGGAGATTTATCTTAAAGTTTTCACACGAATGCACACATGCCCCCCGACCCCCAGAGGGGGAGTACATCCGAAATGCTATTAAAAATTGTGGTAATTTTAATTGCATTTCGAATGTACTCCCCCTCTGGGGGTCGGGGGGGACAGCTTGTGATTCCTTAGCTTAATAGCATGGGGCTGAAGCCCGGGCTACGGCTATTTAAAAAGCCATGAGATTTTTACATCTCATGGCTTTTAGTATCTTCAACGTTTTGATTCTCTCCGAAGGTGTTCTACGGACAAAACATTAAGCGGTTGCAGCTTCTAAGGCAACTATTTCAACGTTCACCTGAGCGATAACCTCTTTGTGAAGATTGACTGCTGCGATATGCGTACC
>JAYUQN010000524.1:0-3780 GCA_043756725.1 Saprospiraceae bacterium | reverse complement strand
ACAGTTGTTGATTCTATTGTTTGAATTTCAACATAGGTCAAACTCCGCAAAAATTGCAGGAATAAAGCGTAGTAGGACTCTTTAATATTCAAAGTTATTTGTCTCATTTTCAATTGTTTTGGAACAAAAGTAAGCCATTTTTAATAAATGAGACAAAAAAAGATTGTCGATTTTCAACCTATGCCAAAATTAGGATATTGCCGAGATTGGGTCTTTGAAATTCGAGTACAATAAAGATTAAAAGCATTAAGCCACCGCATACCCCGTAAAAGGTCTCTTATACGGCGCATGAAAAGCCAAAACAATATCTTCTTTCGGAATATCATTTTCTTCAAGAACCCCACAAGGTCAAAATCGGTGGCATCTTCTTAAACCCATAGCTTATTATTGATAATGTCAATATGAAAAACACAAAAGTGGATGCGGTTCAACTCCTCTTTCCAACTTGTGCGATAAAGGCGTAGATGATTATCCGAAAGATTGAGAGGTTCAGTACCCTTCAGTATAAAACATAAATTGTATATTTAAAACAATTATTGTTAAAAATAAATCAATATTTCAAAATAAGAAGTATTTTTACCTCTCTATTTGATTTTTTATAATTAAATTGTTTTAAATAGATAGGTATGAAATTAGAACAACTTATCGAAAGTATTAGTCAAACAGCAGACTATTTTCAGCGCGAAGCCTTGCGCCAAGTCAATAGCAGTTTGACTCTTCGAAATTGGGTAACTGGCTTTTATCTGTTTGAATATGAACAAAACGGACAAGATCGCGCTCAATATGGAGAAAAATTATACCAAACAATTGCTATCCGATTGAAGCATCGGAAAGGGTTTTCCAAAAGAAATTTACATTTATTTGTTGCTTTATACAAAACCTATCCTCAGATTGTCCAGACACTGTCGGGACAATCTGAGCAACAAAATTGGATATTGCCAATTGTGCAGACAGTGTCTGCACAATTGACTCAAAGTGAAAACACAACGGGACTACGACCTACCGACCCACATTTGCTTGTATCAAGACTTAGTTTTTCGCACTTTATTGAATTGATTCAAGCCGATACATTCATACAAAGGACGTTTTACGAAGTTGAAGCAATCAAAAATAATTGGGAAGTCCGCGAATTACGCCGTGCTATCGAAACCTCGCTTTATGAGCGTACAGGACTTTCGACAGACAAAGCGGCCGTGATTGAAAAAATAAAATTAGGTAAGACACTTGCACCAAGTGAAATCATACGCAATCCATATATACTCGAATTTTTGGAACTTGGAGAAAAGGCTGAATATACAGAAAGTGATTTAGAAACAGCGATTATCAATGATTTACAAGGCTTTTTGATAGAATTAGGGCGTGGTTTCTGTTTTGAAGCTCGACAAAAACGCTTATCTTTTGACAATAAACACTATCATATTGACCTCATTTTTTATCACCGTATTTTGAAATGTCACGTATTGATTGATTTGAAAATCGGCACTTTTGACCATGCTGATGCAGGGCAAATGAATAGGTATCTCAATTATTTTACCGATAATGAGATGACAGAAGGCGATAATCCGCCTGTTGGCATTATACTCTGTGCAAAGAAAAACGAAAGCCTTGTGCGTTATGCAACAGGCAATTTGCCACAACAGGTTTTTGTATCTAAATACTTGCTCAATTTGCCTAATGAAGCAGAACTTAACGCTTTTATTGAAGCAGAGCAAAACAAACTTTTTTAAAAACACATCAACACCAAAAGCGCAACTAAAAAAGTTCATGCTTCATTGCGACGTTCAGTTTTACCCCTCAGTATAAAACATAAATCATATACCATAGCCTGTATAGGGTCGCTTATACGGCGCATGAAAAGCCAATACAATATCTTCTTTCGGAATATGATTTTCTTCGAGAACACCCACAAGGTCAAAATCGGTGGCATCTTCTTGAACCCACAGCTTATTATTGATAATGTCAATATGAAAAACACAAAAGTGGATGCGGTTCAATTCTTCTTTCCAACTTGTGCGATATAGCAAATAATGATTGTTCAGTTCATCAAAAATGAGTTGATAACCGGGGTTAGAATTATTTGCAGGAATACGAGTTGCAGCGTAATCTTTAAATATCTGTTTGATGATGTTGCGATAATTATTTATTTTTTCCATAATTCAATTGTTCTATTAATTGGATTGAAAATAAGCAAAAAGATTTTTTCATCTTCAATCAGCTCCATATAAAAAGATCGTTGTTTAATTTCAGAATAAACATCTTTGGCGATAGCTAAAAACAAGATACGTTCAGGGTCAGTTTTTAAAATACCACGCCTGTAAAACCTAAATTGACCATAAGCGCCATAAAAATCATAAGTAATTGAACGGTTCAAAAAACTTTTGATTTCGACGACTATTTTTTCACTCCCTTTTTCTGCACTAATCAATCGTTCCGCACCTAAATCTATTTCCACAGGTGAGGTGTTTCCAACATCCAAATAGTAGGGGTCGTGTGTAATTGTCCAACCATCTTTAATCAAGGCTTCTTTTACGTGTTCGTGATAAATGTCTCTTGCCATGTGTGTGTTTTATCTTAGTAATTGGTGTTGTTCTATTTTCATTGAGCAAATATACAAATTTTCTACATAAAAAAACCTTATTTTACAACAACTTAACGCTTTTTTAAGAACAAAACGGTACTAAAACATATTACGCCACCGCATACCCCGTAAAAGGTCTTTTAAACGGCGCATGAAAAGCCAGCACAATACCAGCTTGCCTATAGTCTTAAATCAATGAACGGGTGTGCTCGTGAGTGGGTCTCTGACCCCGAACGAAATCTAAAACCCCTCAGTATTTCCCCATTTTTCAAAACAAAAAAGTGCATAATCTCTTGCAAATCAAGGGATATAATGTGGCAATTTGTCTTTAATCCTATTGAGCCAACGGCTATATTTTATAAACCCGCCGTTTGTACAAAACCCTCCATGACTTTATGAAAAATGAAGTAGCCGAGCTAACGCCCGAAGAAAAAGAAAAGTAGGACGTAGATTATTATTCCTCCTGCATAACTCCGTGCTAAGTAAAAAAATTTCATTTAATTACATCCTTCAATATTCCTCCATTTTCATTTAAAATCCATAGTTTTGACCCCAACTATTTTTTTAAATGAAATCACCAATTATGGATGTCCAATTTAATTTGACCCGCGACCTCGTCTTTTTTGATGTTGAAACCACAGGACTCAACGTTATCAGAGACCGCATCTTGCAGATTGCTCTTATAAAATACCTGAAAAATGGCAATAAAGAGCAAGAACTCACCTTACTCATCAATCCGGGCATACCGATTTCGGAGGAGTCTATGTCTATTCATGGTTTCACGCCAAAGGATTTAGCTAATAAACCGACTTTTCAACAGGTCTCAAAAACAGCTTTTTGATTTTATCGGCAACGCAGATTTGGCGGGCTATAATGCCGCTCGCTTCGATATTCCTATGCTTATGGAGGAGTTTGCTCGTGTTGGGATTGAGTTTGAGATAAATAATCGCCGCATTATTGATGTTCAACGCGTTTTCTATAAAATGGAACCTCGGACTTTGAAAGCGGCTTTGAAATTTTATTGCCAAAAAGACCTCGAAGATGCGCATGATGCCCTCGCGGATGTGCGGGCAACGATTGACGTTTTCAAAGGTCAATTGCAATATTATGAAGGTAAAAACTTGGTAGATGAAGAAGGGGGAATTATCGAACAACCTATTAAAAACGATATTCAAGTTATCCACGATTTCACAAATGATTTG
>JAYUQN010000523.1:0-3784 GCA_043756725.1 Saprospiraceae bacterium | reverse complement strand
AAACTCAGTTTTTTTTCATCTTTTACTTCTTTTTGTTACAGTCTACGTGATTTTCACATCTTCGTTGCTTTTCTAAAAAATCTTCGGAGTTGTCAGATTTACTATGTTAATGTTGATTTATTAAAAGGTGGTTGCAAAAACGCGCCTCAGTTTTCAAAAAATGAATCAGATATTGGTTGGGAATTAGAAAAAACATTTAATACGAAAAAAAATCAAGACATAATTATTACTAACAATGCCTATGTGCTTCCTATCGGTTCATTAACAATAATGAGGTGAGTTTTAAAAATTATTTCAACGTGCTGCTGTCTCGACAGTAGCACGTTGTTTAGTTCACTACAAAACCCCTTTCGTAGAAGGCAACACCATATTATTCACATCTCTTTTAATCGCCATTTTTATCGCCTTAGCAAAAGCCTTAAAAATGGCTTCTATTTTATGGTGTTCATTTGTGCCTTCTGCTTTGATATTCAGATTGCAGCGAGAGGCATCGCTGAAAGATTTGAAAAAATGGTAAAACATTTCAGTGGGCATATCGCCAATTTTTTCACGTTTGAAATCCGCATCCCAAACCAGCCAGGGGCGACCGCCAAAATCTAAGGCAGCTTGTGCCAGACAATCATCCATCGGCAGACAAAAGCCGTAGCGTTCGATGCCTAATTTTGAACCTAAGGCTTGATAATAGGCTTCGCCCAAAGCCAAAGCCGTGTCTTCAAGGGTATGGTGTTCGTCAATGTGCAAATCGCCTTTCACGTGGATGGTCAAATCGCTACCCGAATGCCTTGCTAATTGGTCGAGCATGTGGTCGAAAAAGCCTAAACCTGTTTTCATATCCGCTTTGCCTGTGCCATCTAAATTGAGTTGGATTTCAATATCAGTCTCTTTTGTGGTGCGACGGACGGAGGCGGAACGGTTTTTTAATTTCAAAAATTCATAGATGGCTTTCCAACTTGTGGTGGTCAAAGCGTTGTGTTCAGTCAAATCTAATTCATTGATTTTCTCCGCAGGGAGTCCTTTGGACAAGTCATTATCGCTGATAAAAATGCCTTTTGCGCCTAAGTTTTTTGCTAATAAAATATCTGTATAACGGTCGCCTATGACATAAGAATTTTTCAGATCATACCCCCCCTCTCCATAGGAGTCCTTTTGGACAGTATATTTGGTCAACATGCCAATTCTGGGCTTGCGGGTAGGGGCATTTTCATGTTCAAAAGTGGGGTCAATGTGCACATCTGCGAAGTGAATGCCTTCATTTTTAAAGGCTTGCATCATTTTATCGTGTGGTGGTTGAAATTTTTCAAGAGGATTTGCTGGCGTTCCTAAACCATCTTGATTGGTGACAATGACCAATTCATAATCCAATTCCTCCGCTATTTTTCCGAGGTATTTAAACACGTAGGGATAAAACTCTAATTTTTCAAGGGAATCTACTTGAAAATCAGTAGGTGGTTCAATAATCAATGTTCCATCACGGTCAATGAATAAGACTTTTTTCATTTTTTATAATGTTTGAGTCCCGAATTTTACGGATTTACGAATTTCACGAATCTACATGTTGACATTTAACTTGAATTAGGATTTTTAGGATTAAAAAGATTTAATAGGATTCACACATAGCTTTGACAGTGTTTTTGTCAACATCTAAAATCCTATTAAATCTTTCTAATCCTAAAAATCCTAATTCAAGTTAAATGTCAACACGTAGATTCGTGAAATTCGTAAATCCGTAAAATTCGTGGCTTGATAATCAATGGTTTAAATTTTAGGATAAAAAAGATGTGTTATTTATTTTCAAAACCTCTTTCTATCGCAGGTGCAAAGTTACAGATTTAATAAAAAAAGTACGTTCTTTGAGCCATTAATAAAAAACAAACAATCCTTTTGGCAGGTATCTACATCCATATTCCCTTTTGCAAAAAAGCATGTCATTATTGCAATTTTCATTTTTCTACTTCTTTAAAGCAGAAAGATACCTTATTGGCATCTCTTTTAGATGAAATAGTTTTACAGAAAGATTATTTGAAAGGTGCTGACATTGAAACCATTTATTTTGGCGGCGGCACGCCCTCCGTGTTGACTATCAATGATTTATCTCTTTTATTTGAAAAATTGTATTCAAATTTTAATATCGCTGCGCATGCTGAAATTACGCTTGAAGCTAATCCAGATGACTTGAGTGATGATTACCTACGAGATTTAAAACACCACTCGCCCATCAACCGATTGAGCATCGGCGTTCAATCTTTTGAAGAAGACGACCTTTTATGGATGAATCGGGCACACAATGCCATCGAAGCCAAAGCCTGTATTGAATATGCCCAAGACATCGGTTTTGAAAATTTGACGGTTGATTTGATATATGGCTCACCGCCTACGAGCGACGTGCAATGGTTAAAAAACTTGAAAACTGTTTTCAGTTACGATATTCCGCACGTTTCCTGTTATAGTTTAACGGTTGAAACAGGTACAGCTTTGCACAATTTGGTTAAAAAAGGGAAATTGGCGCCCGTAGATGAAGAAAAATCGGCACGCCATTTTGAGATTTTAATGGCTGAAATGAAGCGTTATGGCTATATTCACTATGAAATATCCAACTTTGCGCAACCCGATAATTTTGCGCAACACAATTCAAACTATTGGTTGGGTGTGCCTTACCTCGGTTTGGGTCCATCGGCACATTCTTTTGATGGCAAAAGCCGCCAATGGAATATTGCTAATAATGCGCTGTATATCAAAAGTTTGAAAGACAATATAGTTCCTTTTGAAATCGAAAACCTTACACCAACGCAACAATTTAACGAATATGTGATGACCACACTGCGCACTGTTTGGGGTAGCGACCCCTCAGTAATCAGCCATAAATTTGGTAAAACGTATCTCACCCATTTCAATAAACATATTTTACAATTCGTTCAAAATGAAACAGTTATGACGGATGGGAAGAAATATTTTTTGACGGATAAGGGAAGATTATTTGCGGATAAGATTGCTATGGAATTGTTTTATTTATAATCTAATTTGTGTATTATATTGTGCTTTTTTAAATCGTTGTTGTCTATATTCTTCCAATGAGATAGACGATTCTTGGCGGTGTTTTACTTCATCATAGAGCATGATATCTTCTAATTCTTCACATTTTTTTAGCAGCCAGAGTTTACGATTCTTAGGAATATCACCAAGATAAGCAAGGGTTACAATTTCATAACCTATACGCGCTTCTTTGGCTTTGTAGGCAATTTCAAAACGGTCTTTTCCATGCAAAAGAACAACACCATGCTTCAAATTTTGACTCAATGCAGCTTGCAACATAGGGTTTTTCATAATAGGGTTACCTATTAAAACCCATTCTCCAGGGTAGAGTGCTTTCATTTGCTCAAAAGTCAATGGTTCTATTACTGATATCATGTAAACATTTTTTTATAAACCTTTGTACAAAACTAAACTAAAAATTAAACAATTGAAAGTCTTTCTAAACAATTTTTATTTTCATATACAAGAATAAATACCCCCCTCAGTATTTTTTCATGATTTTCACCAACATCTTTGAAATTATTTTATAACCTTTATCGGAAGGATGAAGCCCGTCATACGTCATGTTTATTGCTTCGAGCGGGTAGGGGTATTCATCCTTTTCTGGATTAAAAGGAATATTAATAAAATGGGGATACGGATAGTTTTTATAAGTGCTGGTAGTCGTGTCTTTTAGGCGTTTATATTTTACAAGGTTTTCTAATTTCAAACGCCGATTATTGTATAAATCAACGACGCTACAATGTTCGTATTT
>JAYUQN010000522.1:0-3788 GCA_043756725.1 Saprospiraceae bacterium | reverse complement strand
GCAAAAAAATCAAAACGCCATCAAATTTTATCAAAAAACTTGTTGCTGTAATTTTTCGTGTGCAATTGTAGAGACGTTGCAGTGCAACGTCTCTACCTCAGTATTTTCACCCATTTTAAGCCTGTCGCGTCGCATATTCCTTCCGCAAACGACTCAGGCTTTCAGGCGTTATACCCAAATATGAAGCAATATGATGATTGGGTAACCTTTGCATAAATTGGGGATAGCGGTCGGCAAATTCTAAATAGCGCTCAAGTGCAGATTTGGACATGACAGACAGTAAACGTTGTTGAGAAACGATTAAGGCATTTTGGACGATAATCCTAAAATAACGATCTAATTTGGGGATGTCTAAATATAAATTTTCCAATTTTTTATAGTCTATTTGCAAAAGTTCGCAATTTTCAAGACATTCGATGTTCAGTTGTGAAGGTGTTTGGGTGAGATTTGATACCATATCGCTCACCCACCAATTTTCAATCGAAAACTGAATGATGTGCTCTTTGCCAGCTTTATCGGTTTCAAACGAGCGCAGACAACCCGTTTTCACAAAATAAAGATGTCTGGCAACGTCGCCTTGTTGGAGCAAATATTGCCTTTTTTTTATTTTACGTTCTGTAAATTGATTGATAAAATGCTCAAATTCGAGTTCTGTTAATGTGATGTGTCGGGCTAAAGCGGCTTTTATTTGCTCGTGCATAAGCTTCTTTTTTCAAAGATGAAAATAATTAATAAAATGAAAAAAATAATTCTAATTGTTTGGTTTTCAATATTTTACATATTGAAATTAGTGGCTCAGCCGCTTGCAGATTCCATCGCTTTTAAAAAAGCAGCTTGGGAAAGCGTCAAAATAGCTAAAGGTTTGACGTGGCAGCATTTTCATTTCAACAATAAACAATTGTTTAACAGCAATCAGAACATAAACGTTTTGAAAGTCAAAAATAAAAACCGAAAAATACGAAAAATGTTTGTTTCTGCGGGTGATAGTTTAGTTTTAACAAGCGTTTTGGCGCAACAAAATGAGGCTTTAGTAGCAGTGAATGGGTCGTTTTTTGATGTAAAACAAGGTGGTGCTGTGGATTTTATACGCATTGAAGGTCAGATTTTGGATACCACGCGTTTGACCAAAGGCGAGCGTACTGGGCATCAAAAATCGGCTATGGCTTTCACCGTTAATCAACTTGAAATTCTAAAAGCCGATAGTGCGGATTTAAAATGGGCGGGCATTGACTCAAAATGGGATGAAAAATTGGACTTTTCAGATGTTATGGTAACGGGTCCTTTGCTACTATGGCAGGGTGAAAATGCCCCCCTCTCCTCCAAAGGGAGTCCTATGGACACAGGAGTCCATTCGGACAGTAAAATCGCTTTCAATGACAATCGTCACCCGCGTACCTGTGCCTGTGTGACAGAAAAAAAAGAGATGATTTTAATGACGGTTGATGGTCGCACGGCTGAATCACAAGGTGTTTCACTCCCTGAATTGACAAGGCTGATGAAATGGCTCAATTGTCGAGATGCCATAAATTTGGATGGTGGCGGCTCTACCACGATGTATATTCAAGGCAGAGGCGTTGTGAATATGCCTTGTGATAATAAAAAATTTGACCATGAAGGGGAACGGAAGGTGAGTAATATCGTGGTGTTGAAGAAACGGTAGTTAGTTTTTAACTTGAATCAGGATATTAAAGATGTAAAAGGATATTAAGGATTTAGATGTTCCCTCAGTACTTTGACTGACTAAAACTGACAAAATACTGAGGGGACATCTAAATCCTTAATATCCTTTTACATCTTTAATATCCTGATTCAAGTTATAAATCCTACAACTCCGATAATCTTCCCTGCACCCAATCCAACTGGCTCTTAAATTGAATAAAAAGAGGAAAACTATTTGCCAATTCTGACCATAACTTTTCACATTCTTTGAGGTATGTTATAGCTTTGGCATTATCATTCAGTTTTTCATTGTGCAGCCTGCCTAAAAACTTGAAAGAAAAAGCTAAGTTATTTTTAAAATTTACATTGTTAGGATAGGCAATATACAACTCATTCATTAGTTTATTGAAATCTTTAAGGTATTGAAATGCCTTTTCATAATGTTCTAATGACGTATGGGTAATACCCAAACATTGATACGAAATCGCCAAGCCGTGTTTAAATCTCACATTCGTAGGGTAGCTTTCATAGAGTTGTTCAAATAAGGCAGTTTCATCTTCGTAAAATTTCAAAGCCTTGTCCAAATTGCCGAGTTCCGCGTGGGTAGAGCCGAGTCTTTCATACGAAATCGCCAAGCCGTTTTTAAAGCTCACATTCGTCGGGTAGCTTTCATAGAGTTGTTTGGTTAATTCTGCATCATCTTCGTAAAATTTCAAAGCCTTGTCCAAATTGCCGAGTGCCGCGTGGGTCTCCCCAAGTTTTGCATACGAAATCGCCAAACCGTTTTTAAAGCGCACATTCGTGGGGTAGCTTTCATAGAATTGTTTTTCAAGTAAATTGAAATCTTCGTAAAATTGCAAAGCCTTGTCCAAATTGCCGAGTGCCGCGTGGGTCTCCCCGAGTTTTGAATACGAAATCGCCAAGCCGTTTTTAAAGCTCACATTCGTGGGGTAGCTTTCATAGAGTTGTTTGGCTAATTCTGTATCATCTTCGTAAAATTTCAAAGCCTTGTCCAAATTGCCGAGTGCCGCGTGGGTCTCCCCGAGTTTTGAATACGAAATCGCCAAGCCGTTTTTAAAGCTCACATTATTGGGGTAGCTTTCATAGAGTTGTTCAAATAAGGCGGTTTCATCTTCGTAAAATTGCAAAGCCTTGTCCAAATTGCCGAGTGCCGCGTGGGTCTCCCCGAGTTTTGAAAACGAAATCGCCAAGCTGTTTTTAAAGCTCACATTCGTGGGGTAGCTTTCATAGAGTTGTTTGAGAATTTCATTCATCTTTTCAAAAAATTCTAAAGCCATGCCTAAATTTCCAAGAGAAGTATGAGTTATTCCTAAAAATTGATTTGACCAGCCAAGATTTAATTTAAATTCTACATTCGTGGGGTAGCTTTCATAGAGTTGTTTTTCAAGCAAATTATAATCTTCGTAAAATTGCAAAGCCTTGTCCAAATTGCCGAGTGCCGCGTGGGTCGTGCCGAGTTTTTCATACGAAATCGCCAAATTATTCTTAAATTCTACATTCGTGGGGTAGCTTTCATAGAGTTGTTCCATTAATTTAGTGAAATCTTCGTAAAATTGCAAAGCCTTGTCCAAATTGCCAAGTGCCGCGTGAGTCTCCCCGAGTTTTGAATACGAAATCGCCAAGCCGTTTTTAAAGCTCACATTCGTGGGGTAGCTTTCATAGAGTTGTTCAAATAAGGCGGTTTCATCTTCGTGAAATTGCAAAGCCTTGTCCAAATTGCCGAGTGCCGCGTGGGTCTCCCCGAGTTTTTCATACGAAATCGCCAAGCCGTTTTTAAAGTTTTCATTATCAGGACTTGAATCAAGAAGCTGTTTTGATAACAAGCTACATTTTGAGTAAAAAAAGATTGCTTTATCTAAATTACCAGTATCTGAAAAATAGTTTCCAATACCTTGACATAAAAGCAACATATCAAAATCTGGTTCTTCAAAAGCATCAACAACTGTTTCAGCATAACGTGAAAAAATGGTTGAATATTTATAATTCTCTTCATGGAGTTTATCTCTTTCTAATTTTTCAATTAAAACATTAATCAACCCTTGACAATCCCCCCTCAGTCCCGCTTGCATCGGGATTTCACTATCGTTCAATAAATTGTTCTTTTTTTT
>JAYUQN010000521.1:0-3794 GCA_043756725.1 Saprospiraceae bacterium | reverse complement strand
ACAAATGGGCAATCGGCTTTTGTGGCTTTTGTGCCCAAAACGAAAACGGCGGTTGTCGTTTTCGCCAATTCTCGCATGGTGCAGAGCAAATTGGGGATGATTATTTTAAGGATGTTGAATTTTAATTGGAAAAGAGCCTAATTCTACTTTCCTTTGCTTTCCAAAGTTATTAAGCATTATTAAATTAGCATAAACTGGAAATACCTATTTACCACCCAATTATTGATGTCATCATTCCCGCTTTCAATGAAGAGAAATCAATCCCTTCAGTTTTGAAAGATATACCGCATGGATTGGTACGAGAAGTCATAGTATGCAATAATGCTTCCACCGACCAAACAGGCAAGGTGGCTGCTGCTCATGGTGCAAACGTGGTTTTTCAGCCGCAAAAAGGCTATGGAAATGCTTGTTTGAAAGGCATGGACTATGTTGCACAAAAAGCCATTAAACCAGATATTATCGTTTTTCTCGACGCCGATTACTCTGACCATCCCGAAGAAATGCCGTTGTTAATTACCCAAATTACTGAGGGGGGGTATGATTTGGTTATTGGTTCCCGCGCTTTGGGTATGCGTGAAAAAGGCTCAATGACACCCCAACAGGTGTTTGGCAATTGGCTCGCAACTTACCTCATTCAGCTATTTTTCAATTATAAATTCACAGATTTGGGTCCTTTTCGGGCAATTCGTTATGATAAACTATTGGAAATCAATATGATAGACCGTAATTATGGATGGACAGTTGAAATGCAAATCAAAGCCGCTAAAAAGAAAATGCGTTGCACCGAGGTAGCCGTTACCTATCGCAAGCGTATCGGGGTTTCAAAAGTAAGCGGTACGGTAAAAGGCACTATCATGGCGGGATACAAAATTATACTCACGATTTTCAAATATTTGTAGAATTTAATTCGTTTGTTCTTATAAATAAAATAAAAAATCGAAATAAAATAGGTGACTTCTCCCTAAATTTATGTCTCTTTGTATCGAATAATTAACTATAAATACGTTCCCAAATCCATCATAAATGATCGCCGTAGGCTATACTCTTCTCGCTATTTACTCTTTGTCTGTGCTTTGCATCACAACATATTGCGTTTTGCAAGCAGACCTTCTGGTTATTTACCGCAAACGGGCAGCTAATCCCACGCCGCCCATGCAGCAACCCCCTCCGCTTGTCACTATTCAACTACCGCTTTACAATGAGCAATTCGTAGTTGAGCGTTTGATTGATAATATGGTGAAAATGGACTATCCTGCCGATAGACTTCAGATTCAAGTCATTGACGATTCTGATGATGAAACGGTGGAGATGATTGCTAAAAAAGTAGCTTATTATAGAGCGCAAGGCGTGAATATTGAGCATGTGCGCCGCCCCAATCGTATTGGTTTCAAGGCAGGTGCGCTGAAAGACGCCACACCTTTGGCAACAGGTGAGTTTTTGGCTATTTTCGATGCCGATTTTTTACCGCATCCCAATTTTTTGCAACTCACTATTCCGCATTTTTCAAAAGACCCTAAAATCTGCGTCGTGCAAACCCGTTGGGAACACCTCAACGAAAACTATTCGATGATAACGGCACTCCAAGCCTTGCAATTGAATGTGCATTTCACCGTTGAGCAAGCAGGTCGGGCGAGTGGGGGCTTATTCCTCCAATTCAATGGCACGGCAGGTATTTGGCGCAAAGCCGCTATTGAAGACGCCGGCGGTTGGCATTCTGATACTCTCACAGAAGACCTTGATTTGAGCTATCGCGCCCAAACCAAAGGCTGGCGCATCGAATATCTCGAAGAAGTAGGTTCGCCTGCCGAGTTGCCTGCTGATATGAACGGCTTGAAAGGGCAACAATTCCGTTGGATGAAAGGCGGTGCTGAAAATGCCCGAAAACTGCTCAACTTGGTATGGCATACGCCGTTGACGACTCGTCAACGCATCCACGCGTCGCAACATTTACTGGCGAGTGGGGTGTTTTTATTGTTCTTTACTGCCGCTGTTGTCAGCGTTCCTTTGATGTTTTATATTCCAAAGATGGATATTAATACCCATCTTTTCAATGTGTCCATTATTGGTATGTTCAGTATTTTTGCCCTCACTTTTGAAGCCAATCTTGAAAAAAGTGTGCGAAAATTAGAGTATTGGCCCGCTTTCTGGCGCATTACGGGCTTGATTCCTGTTTTCATCCCCATGTCAATGGGTATGAGTTTGCACAATACGGCTGCAGTGATTGAAGGCTATACAGGGCGTAAATCAGATTTTGTGCGCACCCCTAAATTTGGTTTGGAAGACGATAAAAACAAGGGCACTAAAACAGGCTTTTATCTGCCCAAACGTTTGCCCATTTCCACCATTTTTGAACTGATTTTAGCGGTTGTTTTCACAGCTTCTGCTTATTGGGGTTTGACACATGAGGTCTATGAATTTGTTGTTTTTCATATTTGCTTAGCTATTGGTTTTGGCGCTATTGGCGTTATTTCTATCAAACATCTTAATCGTTAATAAAGATTTCAGATTTCAAAATTTCAGATTTCAGATTTCAGACGTCAAACGAGTATTGAAATCTGAAATTTTGAAATCTGAAATCTGAAATTTTGAAATCTGAAATCTGAAATCTTGAAATCAAAAATATCATGTCGAACAAAATCGGCATTTCCATAGCCGCTGTCGTGATGTTAATTTTAACACTCGACATCGGCTATTTTGTTGAAAGACAACATTTTACGCATCTGATTATAGCGTATTCGCTCTTGTTTGTAGCCTATATTTTTATTTTAAAACAAGACTTTCCGCAGCCGAAAGAGGGGCTACAAAATTTACTAAATTTTAAAAATTTAGTAAATTTGAAATCTCTTTCAATCCTACATTTATTGCTCATTTTTGCCATTTTACTGAGGGGGGTCTTACTCTTCTCCACACCCAATTTATCAGAGGATATTTATCGTTTTATATGGGATGGTCGTTTGATTCATTTGGGCATCAATCCTTTCAATTACAAACCTACGTATTTCATTGACAATCAACTGTATAGTGAAACGCTCACACCGCAGCTCTATCAATTGCTCAATTCTAAAAACTATTTCAGCGTTTACCCGCCCGTTTGTCAAGCGGTGTTTGCTATTGCCGTTTGGCTGTTTCCGACAAGCCTTTTTGGGTCAATTGTAGTCATTAAAGGGTTTCTGTTTTTATGTGAAATGGGTACGATTTATTTGATGTTGCATACGCTGAAAGATAAAACGAAGGTTTTACTATATGCGCTCAATCCATTGATTATCATAGAGTTGTGTGGTAATGCGCATTTTGAAGCAGCGATGATTTTCTTTTTTTTACTTGCTATTTATATACTGCGAAATACCTTTCCTGTAGCTTCGGATTTATCCGAACTCGTTTTAAACGGCTTCAGCCGTTTAGTATATAATTGGACGGATAAATCCGTCTATACGGGTTCGGATAAATCCGAAGCTACGGGTTCGGATAAATCCGAAGCTACGTTGGGCACAAGTGCTTTTATTTTTGCTTTATCAGTCGCTTCTAAAATGCTGCCTTTAATGTTTTTACCTTTTTTTCATAAAGCGATTGGGTCTGAATAAGAGTATCCTCTATTTCATTTTAATAGGCTTATTTTCACTTATTTTATTTTCACCACTCTATAATGACCTGTTTATCAACAATATACGCAGCAGTTTAAATTTATATTTTCAAAAATTTGAGTTCAATGCCAGCGTGTATTATGTGTATAGCACGATTGAAATAGGACGTTGGGGTTTCAACCCAATCTTGAATATTTCAAAAGTATTGATAGG
>JAYUQN010000520.1:0-3797 GCA_043756725.1 Saprospiraceae bacterium | reverse complement strand
CCGATGTAAGCTTCAAAAAAGGAACCTTTTTCAGCGACAAACCCTGGCATCAACTCAATGGCATAAGCAGATTTGAAGGTGACTTTTGTATCGGCTTCAACTTTTCCAGTAGAGGTAATTTTACCTTCGTGGGTATAAGTTTTAGCAGCAATAGTAAGTGCATTAATGGCAAGTGGAACGCCTTTTTCTGGTAAATCTTTACTCGAAGTAGGTGACTGTGTGGTGGTAAGATTATTGACCGGCTGAGCTAATGCTACATGAGAAATAATTAAGCAGGAAAATAAAATTAAGAATCTAAAAGGTAGAAGTGCATTTTTCATAGGAACAAGTTATTTGTTAAGTTAATTATATTTCCATGTTGGACAAACAAAAATAAAGTATTTTATTTTAAAATAAAA
The DNA here is from genome assembly GCA_043756725.1 of Saprospiraceae bacterium. GTDB lineage: Bacteria > Bacteroidota > Bacteroidia > Chitinophagales > Saprospiraceae > JAAFJT01. The sequence goes on along the minus strand of JAYUQN010000520.1, from coordinate 3,399 downwards.
ATTTTTTTTACATATTTTTTTTTAAAATCTATTATATTTCAAGTTTCCCACATGTGTATATGGATTGTTTATACGCCTTAAAAAGATATACACTACATGTTTAAGAGCGACAAAGTTAGTCAAAAAAATTTTGGATATTTATCAAATGTTCAAAAAAATAAAATTTTATTTAACATGTTTAATACCTTAAATAGGTTATAGATTTTATAAACATAAAAACATAGTAATCAATTGATTAGATAGGGGAAAAATTACCTATTTAGCGTTGATTTGTATGCAAACAAAGTGTGAGACGCTTTGAAATCGTCCCACACCTTGTTTGCATCATAAAAAATTTTAAAGAAACACGTTTTTACGCTTCCATTTTGAGACTAAGTTTTATGCAACTTCTTCTGCTTTCGTTGTTTCAACCACTACTTCTTCCTCTTTACGTCTGCCAGTAATCCACCGCCAAACAACACTACCTGCACCAACAATAGCAAGGAATATTATTTTAGAAAATTTAGCTAAAACAGCAAAAAGACCCACTTTTGCCAATACTTTGCCTGCCACTAAACCACCCACTGTCCAAGCAGCTACCTTCCCCCCTCAGTATTTTATCCATTTTTACATAATTTTTACTAAAAAAAACACCCAACAAAGCTGTATAAATACCGTTAAAAAATAGTAGAATCGAGTATAAAATCGTATCTTTGCGTTTATGGAAAATATAGTAGAAACACCCGAAATAAAGCCTAAAGCGACGACTTATGGCGCGGATAATATCACCGCTCTGGAAGGTCTTGAAGCTGTTCGCATGCGCCCATCCATGTATATTGGAGGCACTGACCTCAGAGGTTTGCATCATTTGGTTTGGGAAGTTATAGATAACTCTATTGACGAACATCTCGCTGGTCACTGTAATAATATTGACATTATTATTCATCAGGACAACTCTATAACGGTCAAAGATGATGGACGGGGTATTCCTACTGGGATGCACCAAAAATTGCAAAAATCTGCGTTGGAAGTCGTTTTAACCGTTCTCCACGCAGGTGGTAAATTCGACAAAGATACGTATAAGGTATCGGGCGGTTTGCATGGTGTGGGCGTGTCCTGCGTTAATGCGCTGTCTATTCACTTACGTGCAGAAATTCATCGGGAAGGAAAAGTTGTTGAACAAGAGTTCAGTCAAGGCAAACCCTTGTATTCTGCGCGCGTTATTGGTGAGTCGGACAAAACTGGAACAATAATAACGTTCAAGCCCGACCCTGAAATTTTTGAGGATTTGGTTTATAAGCATGAAACACTTGCCCACCGTTTTCGCGAATTAGCTTTTTTGAATAGCGGTTTGCACCTCAACATGATTGATGAGCGTGTTGATAATGTTGGAGACGAATACCGTGTCGAAGAATATTATTCAGAAGAAGGTTTGAAAGGTTTCGTCAAATTTTTAGATGATGCCCGTTCTCAATTGATTGAAGACCCTATTTATGTGAAAGGTAAAAAAGAAGACGTTGAGGTCGAAATTGCTTTTACTTATAATACAGGCTACACTGAAAACGTCTTTTCATTTGTCAATAACATCAGTACCCGTGAAGGTGGTACACACGTCAATGGTTTCCGCCGTGCTGTAGCCCGCGAGTTTAAAAAATATGGCGACGATAATGACCTTTTCAAAAAAGTAAAAGAAACCATTTCAGGTGATGACTTCCGCGAAGGCATGACGGCTGTCGTATCTGTGAAAGTACCTGAGCCTCAATTTAAAGGTCAAACCAAAGGAGAATTGGGTAATTCAGAGGTAACGGCTATCGTTAGTCAAGTATTGGGCGATACCTTAAAATACTGGCTTGAAGAAAATAATCCAGCCGCTAAAAAAATTGTTGATAAAGTCATTCTTTCTGCCACAGCCCGTCATGCTGCACAACGTGCGCGTGAAATGGTGCAACGTAAAGGAACCTTATCAGGCGGTGGTTTACCCGGCAAATTAGCGGATTGTGCCTCTAAAGACCCTTTGGCTTGCGAAATTTTCTTAGTGGAAGGAGACTCAGCAGGTGGTACAGCAAAGCAAGGACGTGACCGTAATATTCAAGCCATTCTGCCTTTGCGGGGTAAAATTTTGAATGTTGAAAAAGCCTTAGAGCATCGCATTTATGAAAATGAAGAGATTAAAAACATCTTCACAGCTCTGGGCGTGCGCATCGCCGAAGATGCAGAAGGTGCTCGTTTCTTAAATACTGAAAAATTGCGCTACCACAAAGTCGTTATTATGTGCGACGCTGACGTGGACGGTAGCCATATCACAACGCTGATATTGACTTTTTTTTATCGCTATATGAAAGTATTGATTGAGAGAGGGCATATCTATGTAGCAGCACCGCCGCTCTATAAAGTTTATAAAGGCAAACAATTTCGCTATTGCTGGAACGAAGAAGAACGCCGTGAAGCTATAGCAGGATATGCTAAAAATGAAAATGATGATTCAGTAAAAACTCAACGATATAAGGGTTTGGGTGAAATGAATGCCGAACAGCTTTGGGAAACCACAATGGACCCACAAGAGCGCATCCTCAAACAGGTAACAATTGACGATGCTATCGAAGCTGACCGTATTTTCTCTATGTTGATGGGCGACGAAGTACCCCCTCGTCGTGCTTTTATAGAAGCGAATGCTAAATATGCGAAAGTAGATATTTAAACCTTATAAAAAAGTCCTGTTCTCACAAAACAGGACTTTTTTTATAGTTCATCTCACGCTACCGCACTCAACCAACCCCTTTTATACAAGTTATCTGTTTGCAACAAAACGGTATGGTCGCCAAAATCAGATACTTCGCCATTTTTCAATATATAAATCCTGTTGCATGGACGGGCTAAAGAAATGCGGTGCGTCAAAATAACGATACCCATTTCAGATGATAATTGTCTCAATAATTTAATCACAAAACGCTCTGTGTCGTTGTCAAGCCCTGCGGTGGGTTCGTCTAAAAGTAAAAGTTGTGGATTGCGCCATAAGGCTCTTGCTAAACCGACCAATTGTATTTGTCCACCTGAAATACTCACCCCGTTTTCACCCAAAAGCGTGGCATAGCCATTCGGAAATTGCTCAAAATAACGATTAAACCCATAATTTTCAAAAAAAGTGATTAGTTTTTGCTCTGATACTGAGGGGTCTCCGAGTACGATGTTTTCAATCAAAGTGCCATTAAAAAGGTGGACTTGTTGGGGTAAAACGCCGATTTGACTGCGCCATTGTTCTGTTGAAATCCAATCCATTTCTAATCCATTTATTAATAATTTGCCTGATTCGGGTTGTATAAATTTTTGTAAAATTTGTAAAATCGTGCTTTTGCCACCCCCACTTTCACCAATAATGGCAATCATTTCACCTTTGCGGACTGAAAATGACACATTGTGTAG
>JAYUQN010000519.1:0-3809 GCA_043756725.1 Saprospiraceae bacterium | reverse complement strand
GATTTTTTTTGCAAAAAAAAATCATTAAAAAATTAACGCTTTTCACCTAAAACCTTTTCCTAAATCTATGATTCAGTGAAAATAAAATTTATGAAAATCGTCTTCGTTTCTACTTGGTATTCCGATAACATGGGCTACATTGAAAACTGCCTCCCAAAGTCTTTGGTCAAAATGGGGCATGAGGTACATGTTATCACGTCCACAGCACAAGTTTATTTCAATCATCCTTATTATGAAAAAGCCTATCAAAAATACCTCGGTGACCCCATCCAGCCCGAAGGTGTTCGCATAGTCGAAGGCGTACACATTCACCGTTTGCCCTTTTTTAAATGGAAAAGTAAGATTATACTGAGGGGGGTCTTTTCGACGGTCAACAGCATCAATCCCGATGTTATTACTATTTTTGAACATGTTTCAGCAGACGCTTTGAAATTGGCTTTGTTCAAAATTTTCAAAGGCTACAAATTGTTTACCGCCAACCACGCTGTTTTTTCCGTTTATCCCATAGGGCGTAATTGGCAAATCCTACCATTTTCAAAAAAAATAAAATGGTATTTCACCGAATGGCTACCCGGGCGTTTCATCAACCTTTTCATTGAAAAATGTTTTGCTGTAACCAGCGATGCGGGTCAAATTGCCTCAGAGTATCGGGGCGTTTCAAGAAATAAAGTAAAAGTCACCACTTTAGGCGTGGATACCGATGCGTTTCATCCCGATGAAAATGCCAAACAGCTTTTTAGAAAAAAATGGGGTTTTCAAACCGATGATATTGTCTGCATCTACACGGGCAAGTTGATTGCTCAAAAACAACCCCTTTTGATAGCCCAAGCCATTGAAGCACTGGCTCAAAAAGGCTTAAAATTCAAAGGCTTTTTCGTAGCAGAAGGCGAATTAGCCGATGAAATACGGCAATACAAAGACTGTCAACTCATTCCTTTACAACCGTTTAAAGAGCTACCTAATTTTTTCAGAATGGTAGATATTGCAATTTGGCCCGGTGAAGAGTCGAGCAGCCAATTGGATGCTGTGGCAAGTGGTGCATGTTTGATTTTGACAGATAATATCAAAGCCTACAATGAAATTGAGGTTCCTAATAACAATATTACCCCCCCCTCTCCAAAGGAGTCCCCTTGGACAGTATACAAGCCCAAAATCGTCAGCCGAAAAATAAAACACGGCGATTTGGCAGATTTGATGGAAAAATTGGAATCTTTGACCGATAAAACTGTTCGGGATAGACTTTCTGAAGCGGGTGTTCATGAAATGCAAACTAAATATAGTTGGGATATTATTGCCCAAAATCGGTTGGAAGACTATGTTTCTTAGACGTCGAATTTAGATGTTGAGGATTATACATGAAACGGGGTAAAATCCCGAAAAGCGGAGACGTTGCAGTGCAACGTCTCTACGTCATTTCACATCACATTTTGGGGTGTTTTGCCTATGTAGAGACGTTGCACTGCAACGTCTCTACATCATTTTTTTTGCTAAATTATCGGGATTTTACCCCGTTTCATGTATAATCGTCAACATCTACTAAGTATTTAAAAATATTCTACTATTTTTGCGTTTTTTTGAAAATACCGCTATTACTCACCCATCCCACAATAAACAAGTCAATATATATGGAAAATGTAAAAAAAGTATTAGGCAACGATCTGTTTTGGAAGCTCAAATTTTTTAAAGAACGGGTTGTAAAAAACATCGTAAAAGGTGTCAATGTGTTAGGCTTAAATATTTTTCCAACGAAAAACTTTTATTCGCCCCTGCCTTTAATCGGTTCTTTAGAAAGCCATAAAGACAGGTGGTGTAAACCTAATGCTTTAGAAGGTTTGACGATAGATTTACAGAAAAATGAGCAGTTATTAAGCGAATTAGTGGATTCTTATAGGGCGGAATACCAAACTATCACGCCCTTTGATGAAGCCAAAACGCTCGGATTTGGACCCGGTTACAGCTATGTAGATTCCATCACGACCTACGCTATGTTGCGGAAAATACAGCCCAAAACCTATTTAGAAGTGGGTTCAGGTCTTTCTACTTTTTATGCGTCAAAGGCTTTAGCTAAAAACGCTAAAAATTCTAAAATTATCTGTGTTGAGCCTTATCCTTATACAAAGCTCAATGAAATGAGCAATATCAGCATCATTCAAAAAGAGGTGCAAAGCCTTCAACCCGAATATTTCGATATTTTAGAAGAAAATGACGTGCTTTTCATTGATTCCACACACATCGTAAAAATAGACGGCGACGTGCCTTTCCTGTTTTTGGACGTATTACCAAGACTCAAAAAAGGCGTTTACATCCACATTCACGACATCCATTTTCCATACAATATTCCTTATCCACCTGAGTTTTGGGTTTTCAAAAGAGGCTTTCCCATGTATTGGACAGAAGCCATGCTTTTACAAGCGTTTTTAGCTTTTAATGACCATTTTGAAATTCTGCTTTCAACGCCTTTAATACGGTTTCACAATGAAGAATTGTTGAAAAATAAAATCCCTAATTATGTAGGGGTGAATGGGGAACCGAATACTTTTAGTTCGCTTTGGATTAAGAAGGTGAAGTAATATTGAGTAAATTTAACAATCCCGAAGGGATTGAAGGTGAATAACCCCTGATGCAATCAGGGGGTAAGGCACAGGAACGCAGGCAACAAACCCGAAGGGTTTGAATGTGTGTATCTTAATTTGGGGTAAGCACATTCAAACCCTTCGGGTTTGTTGCCAACGTTCCTGTGCCTTACCCCCCGATTGCATCAGGGGTTATTCACGTTCAATCCCTTCGGGATTTTAATTGCAAATTTACAATTTTAACTATTTGGTTAAAAAAGTAAAAATAAAGGCAAATAGCCGTATTATGACAAAAAATATGCAATAAATAGTTTAACCAAATGGTTAAAACGATGAAAATACACCTTTTTGAGATTATAAAATATTAACCCAACTATGTTAGAAAACGTAAAAAAAGTTCTAATCCTCGCACCGCATACCGACGACGGCGAATTTGGCTGCGGCGCCACCATTAACAAATTGGTTAATGAAGGCGCAGAAGTTTATTATGCCGCTTTTTCTGCTTGCGAACAGTCCGTTTTACCCCAATTTCCAAAAGATATTTTGATAACCGAAGTGAAAGCAGCGACTCGTATTTTAGGCATAAAACCCGAAAATTTGATTCTTTTCAAATACGATGTCCGCACTTTCAGTTACCACCGCCAAGCCATTTTAGACGATATTTTGAAACTAAAACAAGACATACAACCCGACCTCATTTTTACCCCCTCAGTAAATGACATCCACCAAGACCATGCGACCATTTCAAACGAGGCGGTGCGGGCATTCAAATTTACTTCTATATTGTGCTATGAATTACCGTGGAATAATTTTAACTTTACCACCACGTGTTTTTCACAACTCACTGAAAATCATGTAGATATAAAAATAAAAGCGTTGAAAGAATACCAATCGCAAGCCCACAGACCCTATGCTGATGCCGATTTTATTCGCTCTTTAGCCCGCATTCGGGGTGTGCAAATAGGGGTGCAATACGCAGAAGTTTTTGAGGTGATTCGGTGGATAATGTAAAGAAGTTGTCAGTTGACAGTTGTCAGTTTTTAGTTATGAACTGACAACTAAAAACTGACAACTAAAAACTCGTGCTATGATAAATATTTTAATGACAGGGGCAGGTGCACCCGGCGGACCGGGCATTATAAAAGCACTTAAAAAAGATAAAAACATCTGTTTGCATGTCTGCGATGTCAACCCCCGAGCATCGGGACGCTATTTGAATAGAAGCCGTTTTTTCAC
>JAYUQN010000518.1:0-3810 GCA_043756725.1 Saprospiraceae bacterium | reverse complement strand
CATTTTACCCCCCCCTCAGTAAAAAGCCTTATTTTGTTGGCAACACCTTCCAATTTAAACCAAATATTCGATGCCTTTTTAGATTTTTTGAAACTGTCCTCTAAAATGCGTTTGGCATTTTATGCTTATATTGAAACTACGTATGGCAAAACCGCCGAAGCCTTCGCGTTAGAGCATTTTGCAGATAAAATACAAGCCAAAGGTTTAATTATTCATGATGAAAACGATGAACTTATTCATCACAAAGACGCTTTTACTATTGAAAAAGCATGGAAAAACACGGATGTCACGATTACAAAAGGCTTAGGACATCGTTTGCGTCATGATAAAATCTACAAAATGATTTTGGATTTTATCAAGTGAAATATTTGATATTGACACGTTGCCTCCCTATTTTTGCCTAATTTAAATAGACTCTGGTAACTTCGGGAATTTTTGAAATAGACATTTTGACACTACGTGTCAGTGCATAAAATTCAAAATCGTGGTTATTATAAACATTTTGACTCTACGAGTCATAAAAATTGGAAAATATTCCCATAGAGATTCCTTCGGAAAAATGACACGTAGTGTCAAAATGTTTATAATAACCACGATTTTAAATTTTATGCACTGACACGTAGTGTCAAAATGTTTATTTAGGAGATTTCCGAAGTTACCAATATCAGATACTTTTGATTTATATGCAAATTATCATTATGAAAAATATCATTTTAATGCTGTGCGCTATTTTACTGTTGACTGCCTGTAAAAACGACCCCAAACCCCCACAACAAACAGCAGCAGGGAATACAAAATCCGAAGCCGACCCCACTATAAAACGCTATATCGGCTTGCTTTCACACGGTAGCGAAGGCACGTTTTTTCGACCCTGCGGGCGCGATAGCACCCGTTGGTCAGTCATAGATTCAAGCGGCGAAGCGGTGAAACGCTATAAAAACGTTTATCAATATGGCTATGACAATCAAAGCGTGATGGCTTTTGTTGAAGCCTCAGTGTTAGGTAAAACGGCTAACAATACGGATAACACGTTGACTATCAAGAGAATACAAAAATTGGAACAAAAAGATTGGGATGGCTATTGCATGGGTTTCGAGTTTGTTATTTTCGGCAGCAAACCTTTTTGGGCGGTTGAAATTTCATCCAAAGAACAATACATAGATTTCAACGATGAAGCCAATTTGAAATATCATCATTTCAGATATGTGAAACCCGTAATTGTAGGTGATACGCGGACATACGAAACAGTCAGTTTTGATGGAAAAGAAACGTTGAAAATCGTCATTTCAAAAGGCAATTGCAAAGACGAATCCAACCCCAAACCTTATCCATTTAGTGGGGAGGTGACTTTGAATGGTAAAATTTATAATGGCTGTGCGCAATGGTAATTACTTACTTTGTGGTACAAGCGTACATTTAGGAAATTTTAAAAAATTTCCTAAATGTTGATAATCAATAACTTATAACTTCTTGTACTATAAGTACATAATTCCGATTTCTTTTAACTAAAAAATTAAACGTCATGAGTAAAGAACTTAAATCAGAAGGAAAATGCTTATATTGTAGCAAAATATTCTTAAAAGCAGGTATTACTAAGCATTTGAATACCCATTTGGAGGAACTTCAAGCCTCCCAAAAAACGTTGAAAAAGGCTTTTCATTTGCGTGTTGAAGGAATACCGTTTTTTTTCAACGAAGCCAAAGAGATGTTTTTAAACCTCCTTGTTAATGGCGATGCGAGCTTAGGAGATTTAGATGATTTCTTACGTGAAATATGGTTAGAGTGTTGTGGGCACATGAGCACTTTTCGAGTAAAAGGTAAAGAATATGACGATGATTGGGATGATGAGGAGGCAGAAATCGGTGAAAAAAAAGCTACTAAAATGTCAAAAGTATTTCAAGAAAATATGGTTATAGATTATGAATATGACATGGGTTCTACGACACCCTTAGTGATTAAAGTTGTGAAAGCCTTAAATATTAAAACCTCAGAGCCGATTCAGTTGCTATCACGCAATGAGCCTTTGGCTATAATGTGTGGTATCTGCCAACAAAAACCAGCTGCTTTGCTGTGTTCTATCCATATTGGTCAAACGCCTGAAGCCTTTGTTTGTAAAACTTGCAAAGGTAAACATGCCAAAAATTGCCCCGATTTCAAGGACTATGCAGCCTTACCTATTGTCAATTCACCTCGTATGGGTACATGCGCTTATGAAGGGGGCATGATTGATAAAAAGCGGGATGGTATTTTTAAAGCGTGACCCCCTCAGTATAATAACCAATTTGTAACTTTTAGCCGTACCACGGACTTCAGTCCGTAAATGTCAACTTAGCCGTACCACGGACTTCAGTCCGTAAATGTCTAATAAATGGCGATAATGTTATTTTGAAACACCATTCACTTACTGTATTCATAGTTTTTAAGCGTTTACGGACTAAAGTCCAATGCCATTAATTTAAGGATTTATTGTTCGATTTATTCGGGGTTTATGTAGAGACGGTGCAGTGCAACGTCTTGGGTTTCGCTAGTTTTTCACCACAATCAAGACGTTGCAGTGCAACGTCTCTACATAAAATCCGAATAAATTTAACAATAAATCCTTAGCTTAATGGCATTGGACTAAAGTCCGTCATACGTGATATGGCATCCTAAAGCGATTACTTCTTAGCCTTAATTTTATACTTAAAAATCTGATTGCCTTTAAAGTGAAATGCGCCCTCAATTTCAGCATTTTCATCAGAATCTGAGCCATGAACAGCATTTTCACCGACACTTTTAGCGTATTTTTTACGCAGCGTACCGTCCGCAGCGTTGGCGGGGTTGGTGGCTCCGATAAGTGTACGGAAATCTTCAACAGCATTGTCTTTTTCTAAAATAGCGGCGATGATGGGGCCACTGGACATGAAAGATACTAACTCGCCATAGAAAGGACGTTCAGCGTGAACGGCATAAAATTCACCTGCCTTTTTCTTAGACAATTTCGTGAATTTCAAAGCAACAATTTTGAAACCTGCTGCGCAAATATCGTTCAAAATACTGCCGATGTGACCTGCTTTAACAGCGTCGGGCTTAATCATTGTGAAGGTTCTATTACCTGCCATAATTTGATAGAATTAATTATTTTAAAATGAAAGTGATTGATTATCAATGTTTTAAGCAATAGCTATTTTAATGTTTCAAAAGAAGGCGCAAATCTATACATTTTTAGCAAAAAAAATGAGCATTTTATAAAAAAAAGCCTATTTTTGACTTTTATATGAAACATAATTGAGCAAACCTACACTTTCAAGTCATGAGAAAATTAGCAATTGCATTCTTCGTATTATCTTTTTTTTGCGCTTGTAGAAACGAAAAGTCCGTAAAAAATGAGAACCTCAAACCGCCAGTCGCGGCAAAAGTGATTAAAAATTTTACCGAACATGGCTCCAATCGTTTGGATGAATATTTTTGGCTCAACAACCCAAAAGATACCAACGTCCTCAATGTTTTGAAGGCTGAAAACGCTTATGTCGAGCAAACGCTCAAACATACTGAGGGGGTGCAAAAAAAACTGTACAATGAAATGGTGGCGCGCGTGGAGCAAAAAGCGCAGTCTGTTCCTATTCTAAAAAACGGCTATTGGTACTATTCACGCTATGAAGAGGGTAAAGAATATCCTTTCATTTGCCGTAAAAAAGACAATTGGGTGGCTCCCGAAGAAGTGATTTTGAATGTTTCAGAATTAGCAAAAGGCTATAAAATATACCGCCTTTTTGAGTATGCTGTCAATCCTGAAAATAATAAAGTCGCTTATTTGGTAGATACGTCTGG
>JAYUQN010000517.1:0-3811 GCA_043756725.1 Saprospiraceae bacterium | reverse complement strand
ACTGAAACCATAGACAAACAAGGCAATAAAAAAATGGTGCAAAAGCCCATAACCGAAGCTTTTTATCACGCCATTATTTATCTGGTTTTTAAAATTTTGGGCATTCATATACAAGTGGAACTCATCACCCAAGAGGGTCGCCTTGATGCCGTTGTTGAAACCGAAAACCACATCTACATTTTTGAATTCAAGAAAAACCGTATCGCTCAAGTAGCTATGAACCAAATCCTTGAAAAAAAATATGCAGACCATTTTGCTTTGTCTAATCCGAAGGGACTCCTACGGAGAAAACAAATTTATTTAATTGGCGTCGCTTTTAACTTACGCCATAAAGGCATTAGCGACCATAAAATTGAACGCTGGATACCGCCCGCTTCGTAGTATCTCTAAGTATTTCGGAAAATATAAAATCACAAAGTTTTAAATCGTTTTATGAAAAAAATAAAAGGAATCGTCTTCGACATGGATGGCGTTTTAGTAGATTCTGAACCCCTCCATATTGACGCTTGGAATGAGGCATTTGCAGAATTTGATTTGCATTTTGAAACCGAGTGGTTTCACCAATGGATTGGCGTTTCAGACAGAAATTTCACCACTAAAATTATTGAACAATATGACATTCCGACACAAGCAGATACCCTTTTACAAACCAAAAGACAGATTTTTGAAGATAAAATTGCTAAAGGTGTGCCGCCGCATACGGGCGTGAGAGAAGGTTTACCTTTGCTCCACCGTTTTGATAAAGCTGTCGCCACCTCCAGCAATAGAAGTGGGGCGATGATAAGTTTGAAAGGCGCAGGTTTGTTCCATTTTTTCAAAGATGTTATCACGGCTGACGATGTTTTAAACCATAAACCAAATCCCGATTGCTATTTGAAAGCTGCTCAAAGTCTGGGGTTTTTGCCTTCGGCGTGTATTGGTATCGAAGATTCAGTGTCTGGCATCAAAGCGGCTAAAAGTGCGAGTTTGTTTGTCATTGGTGTTGCCACTTCTTTGCCTGCACATTATTTGACAGATGCAGATTTGGTGCTTGAAAATACGGAGGAGGCGATTAAGTGGATTTTGAAAACATTTTAATCGCTTAATTAAACAGATTTACTAAATTTTTAAAATTTAGTAAATCTATAACCCCCTCTCCGTAGGAGTCCCTTCGGACAGTATAAAGTCATTTTGCATTGTCAAATAAACCTATTATATTTGTAAAAAAGTATCCAATACATGGCAGCTATAATCGCACAAATAAGCCAGACCAATGGCTCACTGTTGATTATCGAGAAGCCTCTCAACAAGTAAAAGTGTTGAATAAAAACCTGTTGTTGTCTAAAATATATCAAGATACTGGTTTACTGAAATGATGAAACTAACTACTTTAAAATGCTTCCTATAAAACGCCTACTACTTTTATATTGCCTTTTTCTACCCACAATTGGTTTTGCTCAATCACAACAGCATTATTACATCCTTTTCTCTGCCCGTTTCCCTACTTTTCGCCCTTTTTCTATCGGCGGTCATGCCTTTATTACTTGGCGCAGTGAAGATTCTATATTTCAAAAAGAAGAGCAATACACGTATGGTTTTTTTCCAAAAAAAGGAACAGGTATTTTCAAAAGTGTGGAAGGGCTTTTGGTGGAAGGTTATGTTAAAAACAGCAATCGAGACCTTTTAGTCCGTCGTTTTATCATTGAGGTGGACAGTGCGGCATATACTGAAACTTTGAAAGAAGTGGATACATGGAAAACCCTATCCTACAATCTTTTCAACAATAATTGTGTGCATTTCATGAAACACATCGCTTCAAAATTGGCTTTAAATGCGCCTTCTACGAATGGCTGTATTTTTCCCTTAAAGCCTTTTCGCTATATCAAAAAATTAAAAAAAGGGAACACTGCCCGCATCGTTAAAAACTCTTTTTTGAAAAAAGTGCGGCTTAGAATTTTAAAAAAGGTTGAAATTGATGATGAAAAAGATGATGAAGACCCTGATTAATCTTTGTCTTTCCCTTTTTCATTTGACAATTTGCAACCATTTCCGTACATTGCTTTCTTTTACAAAAATTTAATACCAATAACCAAACCTGTCCATCATGAAAAAAGCCATTTTATTTCTCTCCTTTTTCACCACCCTCTTTCAACTATCCGCTCAAAAAGCTGTGGATATTCCCCTTATCAATAGGGAAGTTTTTTTCGATAATCCTGAAATAGCGGGCGGGCAACTTTCCCCCGACGCACAATGGATAAGTTTCATAAAAGCCTATAAAGGCACGATGAATGTCTGGGTGAAAAAAGCGGACGATCCTTTTGAAAAAGGGCGACCTATCACAGCCGATACGCTACGCCCTGTTTTCAATTATTTCTGGAGTCATGACTCAAAATACTTGCTTTATGTGCAAGACAAAGGCGGCAATGAAAATTTTCACGTCTATGCTGTCAATCCTGCCGATGTGGTTAATGTTAAAACAGGCGTGCCACCTGCTAAAGATTTAACGCCTGTTGAAGGGGCACGTGCAAATATTTACAAGGTTTCAAAGAAAAATCCCAATAAAATGTGGGTGGGTCTCAACAATCGAGACAAAGCTTGGCATGACCTTTACGAACTCAATATCGCTACGGGTGAAATGAAACTGCTCCGTGAAAACAAAGATCGCATTGGCGGTTGGGATTTTGATTGGGATGAAAACCTGCGCTTGGCTTTTCGCTCAAATCCTGATGGCTCAAACGATATTTTACGGATTGATGAAAAGGAATTTGTGAAAATCTATTCAAGTGGTACGCTTGAAAATGCCTCTACTCTCAATTGGACACCCGACAATAAGCAGGTATATCTTGTAACAAACAAAGGCGGCGACCGCAATTTTACAGAATTGATTTTATTAGACCCCCTCAGTAAAAACGAGGTTTTGGTTGAAAAAGACCCGTTAAATAAGGTAGATTTCGGCGGCGCATCTTTTTCAGATGTGACCAAACAATTGCGTTGGACAAGTTATACCGACATGCGCCAACGCCGATATTTCAAAGATGCTGAATTTGAAAAGAATTTCAAGTTTTTGCAAGAGCAATTCCCGAGCAAAGAGTTCGGTTTTGTGTCGTTTGATAAAACTGAAACGCAGGCTTTGGTCAATGTTTTCAGCGATACTGACCCGGGCAAAGTCTATCTTTTTGACCGTAAAAAAAATACACTCACGTTTCAATACAACCCCCGCCCTACTCTACCCACAGACTATTTGTCGCCGATGGAAACCATAACTTACAAATCGAGTGATGGTTTAGAAATACCCGCTTATATCACTTATCCGAAAGGCAAAGAGCGTAAAAATTTACCGCTTTTGGTTGTGCCGCATGGCGGACCCTGGGCGCGGGATAATTGGGGCTATAACAGTAGCGCACAGTTTTGGGCAAATCGAGGTTATATCGTTTTACGTCCCAATTTTAGAGGTTCAACGGGCTTTGGCAAGGCATTTTTAGATGCTGGCAATGGTCAATGGGGTGAAAAAATGCAAGACGATATCACTTGGGGCGTAAAATATTTGATAGATCAAGGCATTGTTGACCCTAAAAACGTGGGTATTACAGGCGGTTCTTACGGCGGTTATGCCACGCTGGCAGGGGTAACTTTCACACCCGATTTATACAAAGCGGCGGTGGCTGTGGTAGCACCTTCCAATTTGAATACCCTTCTCGCTACCATTCCCCCTTATTGGGAAGCCGGCAGACGGCAACTCTACGCGCGTATGGCAGACCCTACGACCGAGGAAGGTAAAAAACAACTCGTCAAACAATCGCCTTTGTCGCACGTGGATAAAATAAAAACGCCT
>JAYUQN010000516.1:0-3813 GCA_043756725.1 Saprospiraceae bacterium | reverse complement strand
ACGTGTGTAATATGCTGAAAAACAGCAGAGTCATCATCAGAGATACTTTTTTCATTGTTTTTTATTTTTTAAAATGATTGAATTATTGTTCTCAATACATTAGTGCAAGACAATGAAATTCGGTACTCAATTTTTTTTAGTTTTTTTTTTTGAAATAAAAAAGGCTTGATTTTTTACCCAGTTCGCAGTAGAAATGATATAACAATAAAAAATTTGTGATAAAAGGCAGTATTTATTTTGTTTTTGTGCTGCGAATCTTTTACATTTAGGCGATTTTTGACTGTAAACATACTTTTTTAACCCTCTTTTTAGAGAGAAAACTCTTGTCTGATGAAACCTCAACTTGTTGTACTTACCGCTTTTTTGCTTTTCTTGGTTTTGGATATTTCTGCTCAAAATCCGGCTTATACAGTGGGAGATACAGCTGTGGCGGCTCGGTTGCTACAAAAGAGTATTGAACTAAATGGTAAAAAAAATTATGATGAGGCTTATGCTAAAGCGGATAGTGCACAAGCAATTTACAGCAAAATATTAGGAAGTGAAGCTAAGGAAGTTGCAGATGTTTTGCACCAAAAAGGGAATAGTTTGTATTTAAACAAAAAACTAAATGATGCAATTGATAATTATAAAAAATCATTGACTTTCAGATTGAATATATTGGGAGAAACACATCCCGATGTAATGAAATCATATACCAGCTTATCGAATTCCTATTATGCCAAAAGAGAGTATGATAAGTCAATAGAGTATCGCCATAAAGCATTGAATATACGTTTAAAATTACCAGATTCATTAACTCCTTATTTGACAGAGTATTACGCTAATTTAGGGTTGTCCTATGATGCGAATGGAGACTATGATAAAGCAATTGAATATGTGCAAAATGCTCTAAATATTGACCTGAAAACTTTTGGTGAAGAAAATGCCGATGTGGCATGGGACTATAATACTTTGGGTACCTCTTATAATAATAAAAAAGATTTCGATAAAGCATTAGGATACTTTTTAAAATCTTTAACTATACGGCTGAAAATTTTTGATACATTACATTTAGACGTAGCAAAATCTTACAATGGCATTGGATCGGTTTATTTTAATAAAACAGAATGTGATAGAGCTGTTGAATACTACGAAAAGGCAATAAGCATCTATAGAAAAAAATTTGGTGAAAATAGTATCTATGAATCAGGCATTTATAGCAAAATGGGCATTGGATTGAATATAAATGGGAAATACGATAAAGCTATTGAATGTTATGAAAAAGCACTAAAGATAGACTTAAAGGCATTTGGCGTAGATAACGCAGATGTCGCCATTATTTACAATAATTTGGGCGATGTTTGTAAAAATAAAGGATTTTATGATAGATCTCTTGAATATCATAATAAAGCCTTAGATATTCGCTTGAGAATTTTTACTTCCCCACATGGTCATATTGCGTTTTCGTACTTTAATTTAGGTCTTGTTTATGCACACAAAGGGGAATACGATAAGGCGATTGACTATCACCAAAAAGCCTTAGATATTCGACTATCGCTATATGGTACTGAAAACTCTTATGTTTCTGCATCATTTCACGGTTTAGGGAATTCATTTCTTCACAAGGGAGATTATCAAAAAGCCTTAGAATGTTTTACTAAGTCGTTAAAAATTGACTTAAAAATTAGTGGTATAATTAGCGATGATGTAGCCAGTACATATAATAGCATAGGTCTTGCCTATTCTAATAGTCATGGAGATGATAAATCGATTCTGTATTTTCAAAAAGCTTTAGATATTTGGATAAAGGTATTGGGTTCCTCTCATCCAAATATTGCCGATATATATTTAAGTATAGGCTCTATTTATGTTCGCAAAAAAGAAAATGAAAAAGCAATAGAATCTTGCCAAAAGGGTTTAGATATTTGGTTGAAAACTTTTGGATCTACACATCCTAATATTGCATTAGGCTATAATGTTTTGGCAAGTGCTTATACTTCAAAGAAGGATTTCGATAAATCTCTTGAAAATTACCAAAAAGCCTTAAATATTCAACTCCAAATGTTAGATACTGATCATAATGCAGTTGCAAATACTTATGCTAATATGGGAGCAACTTATGGTTCAAAAGAACAATATAACAAAGCAATAGAATATTACGAAAAAGCTTTAACCATAAAAACTAAAGCCTTTGGCTCTATACATCCTGAAATCACAGTGCTTAACAGAAATTTAGCTTTTGCAAAAAAGAAGACTAATAAAGGCGTACACGACATTGATTTACATTATTATAAAGCTCTCAAAGCCCTTAACTTTAGCACTATTGATAGTTTAAATCAAGTCAACTCACTACCAGAGTTAATCAATACGCTTTCAGACAAAGCCGACTTTGAACGCACTCAATACCTCAATAATCCCAATAATTCACTCAACCTCTATCAAGCCACCCGCACGTATCAACAAGCCATAGATGTCATCAATTATCAAAATAAAGCCCTTGATACTGAGGGGTCTAAAGCCCAACTAAAAAATGAAACTTACCCCGTCTATGAAGGAGCGATAAAAACAAAACGCCTGCTCTATGACCTCGATAAAAACGATACCTTGCTTCATGCCGCTTTCAGCTATGCCGAACAAAGCAAAGCCAAACTACTGCAAGCCCAAATCAAAGAGTCTGATGCTTTGAAATATGCCAATATACCCGACAGCCTTTTACAAAAAGAATACAATTTGCGGGTAGATATAACGTGGCGAACGAAACAGCAACAGGATAAAATCAATGAAAAGAAAAGTGAAACCGATAGCACTGTCTTAGCTATTTCAAGTAAAATATTCGATTTGAGACAACAGTACGATTCACTCAAAACTATGTTTGAGAAAAAATATCCCGAATACTACCGTCTTAAATTCGATTTTAATACTATCACTGTCCAAGAAGTGCAACAAAAACTGTTATCCCCCGACCAAACGCTTTTGGAATATGTAGTCGGCGATAGTAGTATTTTCATTTTTACCATCAATCAAAAAGATTTTAATCTGGTAGAGGTTAAAAAAGATTTTAATTTGGACAGCCTTGTGCGGCTGATGCGCGAAGGGATTGTGGGCTATCACACAGCTGAAATTAAAACGGATACGCTCCGTAAAGCTGCGCCGAGTGCTTATACTGAGGGGGCAAGTCTTTTGTATCAAAAACTGATTGAGCCTGTTAAAAATCAATTGAAACAGCAGGTCATTGTCATTCCAGACGGTATTTTAGGCTATATTCCTTTTGAAGCCCTAATTGCTAAAAAAAGTGACAAAGGGCGTTTCACCGAACACCACTATCTTTTAGACAGTCACCGCATCAGCTATTGTTATTCAGCAACGCTGTTGAAAGAAATGATAGAAAAAAAGCATAAAAAAGAACCGCCTTATTACCTTGTGGCTATGGCTCCGTACAGCACCAATGACACAACTACCCTTGTAGATGACCTTTTTGTAGGCACTCGAAAAAAGCTTAAACCGCTGAAAAGTTCGGGTCAAGAAGTGGTCAATATTACAACCTTGATGCGCGGCAATCCTTATTACGGTAAGACCGCTGTTGAAAGTGAGTTTACACGCATTGCGCCCAAATACCGCTTGATTCACCTCGCCACGCACGGCGAAGCCAATGACCAATCGGGCAATTATTCGTTTTTGGCGTTTAGTGAAATAAAAGACAGTATTGAAAATGAACTGTTATACGTGAATGAATTGTACAATCTTTCGCTCAATGCCGATATGGTGGTGCTGTCTGCTTGTGAAACAGGCATTGGACAATTGCAACGGGGCGAAGGCATTGTCAGTCTTGCCCGA
>JAYUQN010000515.1:0-3816 GCA_043756725.1 Saprospiraceae bacterium | reverse complement strand
GCACATAAGCCGTGAAATGCGTATAGCCCGTCAAAGCCGTGAAAAACACCATAATAATAAGGAAAAGCCAAGATGTCAACTTGGATTTATGCCCCAATATCAGCATCACGCCAATCACGATTTCCAAAACAATCATAAAAATGGAAAACGCAAGCGCATATTGACCCAACCACGGGAACATCGGCGCCATGCCTTTCAACCACGTGCCCTTGATAGTCGTTTCAAAAGCCGCAAAATATTGTTCCATTTTGAAAGCCGTTCCCATTGGGTCAACAGCTTTTACAAGCCCTGAAAAAATGAACCAGACGCCCGTAAAATTTTGCAAAAACGTGAGCAACCAGTTTTTATGTGCTTTGAAATACAAGCCTGTCAAAGCCGTTAAAATACCACCACCGATGGCAAATCCTATGAGTAAATTCCAAATAGTCATGTTGTTGATTCTTCTGTTTTAATGAATACGAAAATTGTGCAATAATCTTTCGCAAAAAGTGTGCAACAAAGTTGTGCTTTTTATAAATGTTCTTTTTTATCTGCTTTTCATTATTTGGGAGAGCGGTATAGGAGTCTTAATAATTGATTTTGAATTAGTTATAATTAAATCAAGCCAAGTTGAAAACCTATCACCCTCTTGTAGATCACATTGCCAATATTCTCTAAGTTCTTCTAATTCAATCATTTCCAATATGTCTTTAATCTTATCAATATTATTATAAAGTCTCATAATTATTTGAGGCACAGTCGAATAATTAACACCTTCAAAGTCAATTATACCTTGACCTCCTGCACTAAAAATATCTCTTACACAGGGGCATACAACACCTTCACGAGTAGAAAGCCATATAGCGAATCTATTGAATTTATCAACACGGTTAGTTACCAACTCGGGAAAAAGGCAAAAACCTTTTATCATGTAATCGGCTCTTTCTTCTGTTGTTAAATTATTCCATATTCGTATTATTAAACTTGTACTTTTTGAAGAGTCCAAGTCAAGATACCAAACATCTTCCCCTTTTTTCAATTGTTTTCGATAGTAATCCAAAATTGTTTTAATTGGCTTAGGTTGTTTACGAAGTATATCATAAGGGATTTCAAGTTTATCAAAAAAAGTCTCGCCTTTCTTCAAATTCATATCAATTTGATATCTCGGTGAATGTGTTACGACAACTGCTGAAAGGCAATCTTCGTAAGGCCTGCACATAAATTCAATAGGATTTCGAATCTTTGCAAAAAGCATGAAAATCCTTTCAATACCATTAACTCTTGTGCCCTCGGCAACACTACTCCCTATTGATTTCCACTGTTTAGATTGTGTTGTCTTAACTTCTATACCGTAGTATTTTTTTGCAATAATATCGGGAAACCCTTGACCTAATATGAGTTCAATTGAACCTTCGAAGGGCGTACCTTTTGAATTGTATTTAAGAATATCAAATACTTCATCCTCGAGCTTTTCGCCCCCCAGACCAAGATATTTTTTCAGATTTAGATGGGCTTCTTTGCGTAAAGAGGTCAAAGTATCCTCCATTAAGACCTCAAATTCTTGTCTGTTTGGTTCAGCGTTGGTTGATATAAGCATTTTATTATTTTTAATTCAGACATGTCGGTTTTAATTAGTGTTGCAATTCGTCTGTTCCTATTCCGTATAACTTTCGTAATGGATAATTTATTTCCATACCCAAATCATAAATATCTATATTATTTTTTTCGCAAACTTCGAATGATTGGTTCATCAACATTACTATACGTTCTCTTTCAATTGGAGGTATATCATAGTTTTCAACATCCTCAAAGTCTTCATCTGGATCCCAGCATAAGCCGTATAGGACATTCATTTTTCTGAAAAAACGCTTTACATCATTAACGTTTTCAATAGACCTGATTTTTACCCATTTAGGTTCAGTTGCAGTTTTCATAGTAAAATAATTAATTTTGTTATTAAATCGAGTTATAGATTCAGTGTAAATTGGATAAAAAGAACAAAATACTGAGGGGGTAAATTTCATTAATTGAAATATAAATTCCATAGTTTTTCAATTCTTTTACCTATGTGATAAGCGAGAAGCGGGGGCACAGCGTTACCTATTACTTTATAAGCACCCGAAGGGCTAAGTTGAAATTGTGTATTATTTTTGTAAATAACAAATTCAAAATCAATAGGAAAAGACTGAATTAAACCACATTCTCGTGGCGTTAATCTTCTTTCTTTTAATCCTTTATTGAGTTCAGCATCATTTTTTCCACCATTTTCTTTTGACAGTCTTCGATATTCAATATTTCCGTGGTGCTCGGCTCTAATTGTGGGTGAAATCCCCTTTAAATTAACTTCTGTCTGACCTTGACAATGAACACCCATAAATTTTGCTTTTGAATAAAATATTTGAGAGGGGTCGTTACTTTGTTCCGGTTCTTTCAAAATTGAAAAAAGATTTTCTACATTTTGAGGCTCTGCCAAACCATTTGTTTTATCATTAAAAGCATGACTTGGTTTAGGATATGGATTATATTCACTTGGAATTTCCTTTCTTGTAAGGTTTTGTAAAGCCAACTCATTCAAAGCTGATTTACGAATGCCAATGAATATGACTCTTTCTCGGGACTGTGGGATACCATAGTCTGCTGCATGTAAAACTCTCGGTTCTAATACAATATAACCGTTTTCATCAGCCTTTGAAAAGTCTCTTTGTATAATTTCTTTAACATTTGAAAGATTAACCAAGCCTTTGACATTTTCTGCAATAAAAATTTTAGGCTTCGTTATTTCAATCACTTCTTTCATCCAAGTATAGAGTTGCCCTCTTGTTTCTTCATTTGCAATTTCTGCGTTTATAATCCGTCCATTATGGTCTTTATGAGAACTAAAGCCGTTTCTTTTTCCCGCAATACTAAAGTCTTGGCAAGGAAAACCACCAGTTACTATATCCACATTTTGAGGAAAAATATCTGCACCCGCTTTGTGCATTTTAACTAAATCAACGATACTTTCTGAGTGAAAAATATTACTGTCATAGCCAAGTTTAGCAAAATTATGTATCCAAGCCGTTCTAGCTTCTTTAAGAATATCATTGGCAAATACAATCTTGAATTTAGTAGATTTGAGTCTTACAAAATAGTTGTTAAATGTACTTTCTATGAAATCAGAGTTATAAATCTCTGAAATACTATTTTTAGGGACTAAAAAACCGCCTTCAAGCCCTAAATCCATGCCACCACAACCTGAAAAGAGAGATAAAACGTTTATTGTTTTAGTTGTTTTCTCATCATTTTTTTTAAAATTTATAGGTATTGTAGAATGTTTAACTCCATCGAGTTGTACAGTTTCTTCATATACATAACCACCTTTATCATTTAAATTCATCTTGCAAATCTACAATATTTAGTTTTATTAATTTGCATTTTTTGTTGGTTTTGTTTTTCATTTTTTATAACAGTCTATTGCGAATAAATGCGCAACTACATTTTTCGATGCCGCTCCATAAACGCAATCATCCTATCCAACGCTTCACCTAAAACTTCCGTATTTGGTAAAAACACAATGCGGAAATGGTCTTTTTTAGGATAGTTAAAACCATTACCCGCTACAACCAATATATGTTCCTCTTCTAATAATTGAAGGATAAAATCATCATCGTCTTTGAAATCAAATTTTTTCAATTCAATTTTTGGAAACACGTATAAGGCTCCTTTGGGTCGTGTGCAAGACATGCCATCTACGGCATTTATTTTTTCATACGCTAACACCATCTGCTTATGCAAACGCCCTGTAGATGTCACCAAATCGTTGATGCTTTGATAGCCACCTAAAGCAGTTTGGATACC
>JAYUQN010000514.1:0-3820 GCA_043756725.1 Saprospiraceae bacterium | reverse complement strand
TATAAAAACATCAACTGGTATGCCATACGTGAAAAATATGCGCCGCAGGTGAATGATAAAATATCCCAAGATTCGCTCTACAAAGTTTTAGCAGCCATGCTTTATGAGCTGCGCGATGGTCATGTCAATCTCTCTACAACCACCGACCGTAGCCGCAATTGGTCTTGGCGCGATGATTATCCTGATAATTTCAACCCCAATTTTGTGTATAAAAATTATTTTAAAAAAGATTTTCAAATAACTGGGGCGTTGCCCAATCAAATTTTACCTGACTCTATTGGCTTAGTGCGTTACAGCTCTTTTAGCAGCCCTATTTCAGATGGTGATTTGGATCATGTTATGAATCGTTTTAAAGATTTGAGAGGCATTATTATAGATTTAAGAGACAATGGTGGTGGGTCTGTCAACAATATTTTCAAACTTATGAGTCGGTTTGTTGAAAAACGTGTATTGGTCGGCTACACGCATTTGAAAATAGGAAAAGGACATAATGAATTTGGAAAAGCCATTGCCATGTATGCTGAGCCTGCTAAAAAGCGTACGGCTTTTACAAAACCTGTTGTGCTTCTTGTCAATCGCAGTTGTTTTAGTGCTACCACGCATTTTGCGGGATTCATGTCTCTTTTGCCTCATGTTACGCTTGTTGGCGATAAAACAGGTGGTGGGGGTGGTATCCCCATTTCAGCAGAGTTACCCAATGGTTGGCAGTACCGCTTTTCAGCCACCTATTTGACCTTAAGTGATGGTTTTAATATAGAACATGGCGTACCTGCCGATATAGAAATGGCAACAGGGGCTAAAGAAGAGGTGGATGGAAAAGATGCGATTATTGAAAAGGCGATTGAGATAATAAAGGAAAAGACTTTGATTAATAAGTAATTTCTACAAAAATAGTAACTGTTTAAACATGCTTTTTTTTTAAACATAGTCACATAGAACACATAGTAGAGTGTTGACAACAACTAACTATGTGTTCTATGTGACTATGTGTTGAAAAAAAGTATGTGTAACCAGTGACAAAAAATTAATAATTAACAATAAAAATGATGAAAAAAACAATTATCACCCTATTCTGGCTTTGCTTGACGTTCGTTCAAGGATATACACAAAACCCTTCTATCAAACGCGTTGACCCTACAAATTGGTGGGTCGGCATGAAAAACCCTGCCCTTCAATTAATGGTTTATGGCACTCAAATCAGAGGCAGCAAGGTCACTATCAATTATGCAGGTGTCACGGTAAAAAAAGTGCACGAAGTAGAGAATCCGAACTATTTGTTCGTAGATTTAGTGATTTCACCTAAGACCAAAGCAGGGAAATTTTTAATAGAATTGTCCTCTAAAACGCCTTCTAATACAGGGCAAGCCTCGAAAATAACCCATTCCTACGAATTAAAAGTGCGCGACCAAAAGCCGCAAGAGATTAATTCTAAAGATTTAATTTACTTAGTTTTACCCGACCGTTTTTCTAATGCTGACCCTTCAAATGACAAATTTGCAGACATGGCAGACCCTGCCTCCGACCGCAACAATCCTTTTTTACGGCATGGCGGCGATTTGCAAGGCATTACCAATCATTTAGATTATTTTACCGAATTAGGTGTTACAACCCTTTGGCTAAATCCTGTCATTGAAAACAATCAACCCCAAACCAATGAAGGCGGCGCGATGCGGTCTGCCTATCATGGCTATGGTTTTACAGACCATTACAATGTTGACCGTCGTTTGGGCGGCAATGATGCCTATAAAAAAATGATTGAGGCGGCGCATACCAAAGGCTTAAAAGTGATGCAAGATGCTGTTTACAACCACGTGGGCATCAATCATTGGATATTGAAAGATATGTCGATGAAAGATTGGCTCAATCAATGGGACACTTACACCAATACTTCCTATCGAGATGAACCTGTTGTGGATATTGTGCATGGCAATAAAAGCGATTTTAAAGTGCAACAAAATGGCTGGTTTGTGCCTTTTTTACCCGATTTGAATCACGCTAACCCCTTTGTCACCACTTATTTAATTCAACATGCTTTATGGACAGTAGAATATTTCGGCGTAGATGGTTGGCGCGTTGACACCTACCAATACAATGATTTAGAATTTATGAAACGCTGCAATGCTGCTTTATTTGCCGAATATCCGAAGATGTTTATTACGGGTGAAAACTCCGTTCACAGCGTTGTAAGTCAGGCTTTTCATGTGAAAAACAATTTGAATATTCCGTATAAAAGCAATTTGCCCTCGCCCAATGATTTTGTTTTGTACCATGAAATGGGAGCGGCATTAAATGAAAAATTTGATTGGGGCAAAGGGTTTAATCGCCTTTACAGCACTTTGGCAGAGGATTTAATCTATGAAAATCCTTCTTTAAACATGACTTTTTTAGACAACCACGATGAAAACCGTTTTTTCTCCATCGTCAATGAAGACTTACAAAAATTTAAACTCGGCATCGGTTTTCTTCTAACTACGCGGGGAACGCCTCAACTCTATTATGGCACTGAAATATTGATGAAAAACTTTAAAAACCCTTCCGACGCAGAAGTCCGCAGAGATTTCCCCGGCGGCTGGAGCACCGACCCTCAAAACAAATTTAAAGCCTCCGACCGAACGTCCCAAGAAAATGAAGCCTTCGATTTTGTAAAAAAATTAGCGCAATACCGCAAAAACACACCCGCCCTCCAAACAGGAAAACTTGTTCAATATTTGCCTCAACAAGGTATATATGTCTATTTTCGCCAAGACGCCCAAAAGACAATCATGGTCATTATGAGTCAAAATGAGACAGACCAGACTTTAACAACGAAGCGTTTTGCGGAAAATATAGGCGCATTTACTAAAGGAAAAAATATTTTAACTGATGCGGGGATAGGCGATTTAAGCGTGGTTTCTGTTCGGGCTATGTCTGTACAGGTTATTGAGTTGGAGAGATAGTTAAAAAGCCCCCCTCGTATTTTTCAAGTATTTAAATTAAAAGCCAAGATGTACGTAACGTCTTGGCTTTTATTTTGAAATTTAAGGTAACATCCATTAACCTCTATTTATGCCTTTAATGTATTCCCTATTATTGAATTTCTGCCCTTTTACTTAACTGCCCGATAAGCTGCACTTTTTCTATTACCTGTTTTTTCAACTAACAATTCGCTTTCCAATATTTTAAAATCCCGCGATAAAGTTTTTTCTGATACTTGATTAAAAACGGGTACAACATCAGACAAACTAACAACGCCACGCTGCCGTATGAGTTCAAGTAATTGGTGCTGTCTTTCATTCAGATAACCCCCAATTGTGAGATAACGCTCATATTTTTCTTTCAATTTCACAATGATTTCTTCCAAACTGCTCAAAAAAAACAGCAGCCAATCGGCAATAATTTCTTCTTCTGTTCCTCGTTTTTGTTGCCCTGCCATCAGCGAGCGATAGTAGTCCGATTTGCGTCTTTCAATAATATCTTCAAAAGAAATATATTGTACAAAATCATATCCTTCGTGTAGCAATAAAAGCATGGTGAGCAACCGCGATAAGCGACCATTGCCATCTTGAAAAGGGTGAATTGACAAAAACTCATACACAAAAGTAGCAATGACAAACAGGGAATGAAAATCTTGGTTTGCCAATTCTCGATTAGTCCATTCCACCAATTCTTCCATTTGCTTATCTACCAAATGGGGTTCGGTTGTATTGTAAATAGTGCGTTGGTGTCCACCCGGATATGTTGCGACAACTTTGTTGGTAAATCGTTTAAACTCGCCTTTATGCCTTTCATCTTTGTCACTGTATTTCAGCAAAGAATTGTGCAAAGCTTTAATATTACTAAC
>JAYUQN010000513.1:0-3826 GCA_043756725.1 Saprospiraceae bacterium | reverse complement strand
GATGAGCGGCTAAAGCCTTAAATAACCTCTATTCGCAGCCCACGCCCTAAAGGACGTGGTTAGTCAATAACAGCGTTTATTTCAATATTACTACTTAATTAATCTTAAAATTATTTATTTTTTAACAATTTTTAAATTTTATGCAATGAAAAAGAACAGTTTATTCAGCCTAAAACAGGTGTATTTAATGGCTTTATTAATCACTTGGCAATCGCTTGCATCGTGCAATCAACAACAAAAAAGCGATAACACAGCAAAATCCGAAACATCGAACACGCTCCCCACAGACATCCACACTGCCGTTTGGAAAAACGATATGGAAGCCGTAAAACAACACATCGCCGCCAAATCGGATTTGAATGTCAAAGACGCAATGGGTGGGAGTACGCCTTTAATCAGTGCGGCTCTTTTTGGCAGAACGGAAATTGCTCAACTTTTAATGGATGCAGGCGCACAGTTGAATAGTCAAAACAATGACGGCTCAACGGCTTTAATTACGGCAGCTTTTTTCTGTCGCCCCGAAATTGTGAAAATGCTATTGGCTAAAAATGCAGATAAAACGATTAAAAACAAGTACGGTCAAACGGCTTATGAATCCGTATTGCCTACCTTCCAAGAGGCTAAACCTGCTTATGATATGTTGGGCAGTATGTTAGCACCACTGGGTTTAAAGTTCGATTATGCGTATATTGAAAAAACTCGACCTGTCATTGCTGCACTTCTCAAACCCTAAAATCTTATGAAAACAGCAAGAAGATACGATATAGATTGGCTGCGGGTAATCGCTATTGGCTTATTGATGGTCTATCATGTGGCTATTGTTTTTCAGCCGTGGGGTTTGATGGTTGGATTTGCAACCAATGCAGAATCATGGGAATCTTTATGGATTCCCATGACTTTGCTCAATGTTTGGCGCATACCCTTATTGTTTTTTATATCGGGCATGGGTGTCTATTTTTCTTTTCAAAACAAAAATTGGCAACAACTTTTGAAAGAAAGAACAGTCCGTTTACTCATTCCTTACCTATTTGGCATATTTGTAATTGTGCCAGCGTATATGTTTATTTTGCAAATCAACTACAAATGGACTTTAGCATACCGCCCCAACCCATCGCATTTATGGTTTTTAGGCAATATTTATAGTTATGCCCTTTTGATGCTACCTTTATTTTACTACCTAAAAAGCACCCCCTCTCCGAAGGAGTCCCATCGGACAATATTTTTCATACAAGGACTTAAAAAAATAGGCAGTTCTCCGTTAGGCTTATTGCTTGTAATGGGTTGTTTTATAGCAGAAGTTGCTTTGGTGAAACCTGCCCTTTTTGAAATGTATGCCATGACTTGGCACGGCTATTTTTTAGGACTATTAGCTTTCTTTTTTGGTTTCTGTTTTGTCCTTTTGGGTGAATCTTTTTGGAAAATGTTGGTAAAATTCAGATGGATATTCTTAGTTTTGAGCGCAGCTTTGTATGGTTTCAGAACAATGCAAATACCTATTTTAGATAAAAACATACATCTGCCTTTAGAAAGCTGCCTTTGGATATTTGCCATTTTTGCATTTGGACATAAATACCTCAATCGCAACAACAGCGTATTAGTTTATTTAAATAAGGCGGTTTATCCAATTTATATTTTGCACATGCTTTTTATAGGGCTTTGGTCGTTGGTTATTTTGCCGTTAAATATGGGTGTTGCCTTGAAGTTTCTATGCCTTTTGATAGGCACTGTTGCGAGTTGCTTGCTTTGCTATGAATTTATTCTAAGGCGCACTAAATTATTAAAAATACTTTTTGGTATCAGTTAGTCCCTTCAATAAAAAAGCACCCCCTCAGTCATGCCATTGGCTTGATGGAGCGAAACGCACCATATTTTCACTAAAAAGACAATAAAATCATGCTCATTCAAGCATATCAAACAAGTTGGGTTGAAGATTTCAGTAGAATTAGAGCTGTTATTGACGAAGCAATTTATCCCTTATCTGTTTCAATAGAACACGTAGGCAGTACCGCCGTTCCTAATTTAGCCGCAAAACCCGTCATTGATATTGACATCGTTTATGGGGGAAATACAGCATTTGAAGACATCAAAACAGGATTAGAAAAAATTGGCTATTTTCACAATGGTAATCAAGGCATACTTAATCGGGAAGTTTTTAAAAGAGGTAAAATGCCTATTTTCCCTACTATTTTAGATGAAATTGTACATCATTTATACGTTTGTCCAAGCGATAGTGAAGAGTTGCAAAAGCATATTTTATTTAGAGATTATCTTGTTGAAAATAAAGATGCGAGAGTTCAATACCAAAATCTGAAATCTGAAATTGGGGAAGAAGCAAACCATGATAAAAAAAAATATGCTGCATTGAAAGAAGTAAAGGCAAGCCCTTTCATCAATAGTATTATTGAAAAATGTAAGAGTAATTTAAAATAATGACAGCAAAAATCATAAAAAGCATTTTTGACCCATTCATTTAAAAGAAATATATAGCAACCAAAGGCTAAAAAGGCTAAAAACATCGCTGTTGTGCGTTCGTGCATTTTTTGTTTATCAGACAATCAAAAGGCTGATAATTACATCAGGGTCTGCACCAATTTCCCATAAGTCCTGAAGAATATATGGCAAGAAATGGAATAGTTCTATATCTGTGCCATCCATTGCTGTTACAACGCTTTCTTCTATTGATTTCATAAGATTTTTACGCCTGTTTGTAATTTACTATCGAGGTTGTCTCTCTTGTCGCTTGCATGACGTAGAACTCGTGAATTTATGAAAGTTCTGTCGTACTTTTTGTATTGTTATTACTCTATTAATACAAAAAGTACGACAAAACTACGCTTCTTTTTTTAATTGAAATTGTTGAATGGGCTTTTTATTTTTTCAAGTGTTAAAATACTGAGGGGGTGCAAAACCCACAAACGCTTGATTATCAACGAGATAATCAAGCGTTTTGATGCTTAAAAAGAGGGAAAATACTGAGGGGGTATTTACGAATAAAACACAACCAAACCCTCTATTTATCCTTCAATTCATCAATAACGGATTGCAACATTTCAGTGGATTGAGCCATAAACTTTTCAATAATATCTAACTCTGCCTCTGTATATTGACTGAACATAGCAGCGACTTTGGTTTGTAATAAGTGAAACGAATTGCCTAAAAGTTGATACGATTTTTCTTTATTGGGTTCGATAATGACTTTCCGCCTGTCCGTTGCTTCCTTTTTACGTTCTACCAAACCCATTTTTTCTAATCGGTCAATTACACCTGTAATCGCACCCGTTGTTAAGCCCGTATGCGTGGCTAAATCACCTGCCGTCATACTGCCGTTTTGAAGTAAGATACTCAAATATTTAGTTAATTAAATAATATATTTACTCGCAAAGTTAATTCATTTTTTCAGAAATGTAAAATCTATAAATTATTGAAAGAATATATCAATAGCCTTTAATTCAAATAGTTAATATTCAATACTTTATGTTTAATTTTAAGTACCAATTTTAATAAAAAAAATCTCTAACAAAATGAATAATTCTTTAACAACAGAATACCTATCAAGAGCCGAAATGTGGCTTTTCATTACCACCCTTATCTACTTTTTGATGAACGGTGCTCAAATTTTTGAAACCGCCGTTATTGTTCCCAAATGGACAGCATCACCGCCAGTCTCTTTCCAAATGTTTAAAGGAGAAAATGGACTTGATTTTAAAGCGTTTTGGATAACTTTACATTCTATTCACGAAATAACATTCCTACTTGCAATTATTTTTTGTTGGAAAATAGACCCAATAAGAAATTGGCTTTTAGTTTTGTTTGCGATACATTTTGC
>JAYUQN010000512.1:0-3829 GCA_043756725.1 Saprospiraceae bacterium | reverse complement strand
GCCCAATTTCTTCATCCGTCGTGAAAAGTAAGCGAATTTTACCGTGTTTTATTGATGGTGTATTTATAAGATGAAAAGCCGCATCCATTATTTCAGCCACACCCGATTTGTCATCCGAACCCAATAAAGTTAAGCCGCTTGCCGTGACAATGTCATGACCGATTTTACCTTTCAAATAAGGATAATCGGTTGGGCGAATAATTTGCAAAGGGTCGTCGGGCAACACCATGTCCTGCCCTTGATAATTTGAATGAACAATGGGTTTCACATCCGTTCCGCTGGCATCAGGAGCCGTATCCACATGCGCACAAAAGCAAAGCGTTGGGACATTTTTTTTATCAGTATTGGCTGGAATGGTGGCATACACATAGCCAAATTCATTCATTTCAGCATCCTCAATGCCCATTTCTTTCAACTCTTCGACAAGGATGCGCGAGAGATTTTTCTGTTTTTCACTCGACGGGCTTGTAGGGCTGTTTGGGTCGGCTTGGGTATCAATTTGAACGTATTTTAGGAAGCGTTCTTTTACGGTGTGGGTGAATGTCATTTTGATGTAGAATTTTTATTGAGCGTAAAATATTGATTGTTAATAAATTATACTGAAACTAACAGTTAAAAATAAACATTTTGACACTACGTGTCAGTGAGAAGTGCTTGAAATGGAGCTTATTATAAACATCTTGACACTACGTGTCATTAAAAACAGGATTCTTAAATGACACGTAGTGTCAAAATGTTTATATTAAAGGACAATTTAAAGATTACGCACTGACACGTAGTGTCATAATGTTTATATTAATCACTAATCATCCCCAAACCACCCAAAAACCTACTCAATTTCTCTACATCTTTCAAAGCAGGTGCTATTTCAAACTTAGAATTTAAATCCAAACCATACAGTTTTGGGTTTTCAGATGCGAGTTTTGAAATGTTTTCTGCATCGTTTTCAGTAATCCCACCTGCGAGCATAAAAGGCGTTTCACCGTGATAATGCGTTAAAATTGACCAATCAAATTTGATACCTGCGCCGCCGTGTTGAAGCGATTTTGTATCAAATAAAAATATATTGGCAATACCTTCGTAGGGTTTTGTTTCCTTGAAATCAAAGGTTTCATCTACGGAAAAAGCTTTCCAAATCTCTAAATCTGAAATCGTAAATCGTAAATCGTAAATATAGGGAGGGGTCTCTTTTCCATGCAATTGGACGATATCTAATTGATTTTCAAGGACTTTCTCAACAACAAAATCTAAATTCGCATTGACAAAAACGCCTACTTTTTTCATCCCAAAACCAAAACTTTCTAAGTCTTTAGGGCTTGGAAAGTTTGAGACGTAGCGGGGTGATTTTTCATAAAAAATGAAACCCATATAATCTATCGGCAAGGTAGAAACGGCTTTGATATTTTCGATTTCACGCATGCCGCAGACTTTAATTTTCAAGGTTTTATTAACGTTATTTTGCATACAGTACGTTTGCTATTTAATAGATTTTTAGCTGAAACGGCTAAAGCCGTTTGGACGGGTTCGGCTGCTCCGTAGGAGTCCCTTCGGGAAAGCCGAAGCTACTTGGATTTTATCTTTGAAACAAAATCAGCAATCGCCAAACTCGGATTCACCGTTTTCATAAAAGCTTCGCCAATCAAAAAACCTTCAAAACCGTACCCCCTCAGTAAACCGATGCTTTCTGGCTCTGAAATGCCACTTTCAGCCACTTTCACAAAACGGTCGGGTATCATTGTGCTCAAATCTATGCTCGTTTGGAGGCTCACATCAAAGGTTTTTAGATTGCGGTTGTTGATGCCGACGCAGGTAACAGCCTCACAAATTTTATCCAAACCTTCGGCATCGTGCATTTCAAGTAGCACTTCCAAACCCACGTTTTTAGCACATTCAGCCAGGTTTTTAACCTCTTTTTTAGTCAAACACTCGGCAATAAGTAAAATAACATCTGCGCCATTGGCTTTGGCTTCATAGATTTGATATTCGTCAATCATAAAATCTTTGCGTAAAATCGGGATGCCTACCGCACGTCTTGCCGCTCGTAAGTCAGACATTGTGCCGCCAAAAAACGGCTCGTCCGTTAAAACCGATAAACACGCTGCGCCAGCTTGTGCATAGCCTGTAACAATTTCAACCACATCTGACCCTTCCCGAATCCAACCCAAAGAAGGTGATTTCCGCTTGTGTTCCGCAATAATACCCGTTGAATCCTTTTTTTTCAAAGCTCTTTTCAGTGAAAAACAAGCTTCTTTGAAAGCAGGATTTTGGGTCAATTTACTGAGGGGGGTCTCGGCTTTGCGTTGGGCTATTTCTAAGCGTTTGGCGGCTACTATTTTATCTAAAATGTTCATTTTTAATTTATTTTAGCCGTATCACGGACTTCAGTCCGTAAACGTTTAAAAACTATAAAGACAGTAAGTAAACGCTATTTTAGAATAAAATTATTGCCATTCATTAGACATTTGCGGACTGAAGTCCGCGGTACGGCTAAGCATTAATTGATATAAAACTTCGTCTCAAAATACCCACCCTTCGGATTTTCAGTCAATTTGCTCCAAGAACTTGAATCGTTCATCGGCACCCAACGACGTTCCTCTTTGCGGTAGTGCATGTCTTTATCTTTTTGAAAAAACGATTGCAAGCCGTTGGTCTCTATGACTTTCAGAATTTCATTGTCGTGATAATTATATTCGTCAAAATCGGTCAAAGCCAATTGCGCCATTTCAGAGTAAATCATATTCAAATCTAAGAGCAAATCATTGACTTCTGAGGACATTTTGACCACATCCAAGCCGATTTTCTGCGCTTCTTTGAACGTAATGGGATAGCCATGCGAAGGATAGGAAGCGTTCAAATGGTTGCTGATGGATTCCACTTTTGAGGCATCGTGCATGTGATAAGATAAAATTTCAGAGGTCAATTTAATGGACAACGAACTCGCTCTATCCACCGCCCCAAACACAAGGGGATGGATATGGTCGTAGAGTTTGTTGTAAGGATTGTCCTTATTTTCCTCTTTTTTGTCCTCCCAAAGCCTCAAAACACGGCTTAATTCGACTTGACTGACGCTGACAAGGTCGTTGTCTTTGTCCACAGGCGAGAGTTCGTGCGTGATAGACGTATCCACCGCCGAGAGATAAGCAGGCGAACCCATGATGATTTGATTAGCGCCGAGAACCAACATGGTGGCAGCCGAGGCACAATCTAAAGGCACTAAAGCGACAATTTCATCGTAATAATCGCGCAGCAAATTGATAATCCGCAGAGACGCTTGCCCATTGCCCCCATCGCTTTTGATGAACAAATAGAGCGTTTTTTTGCGCTGGCGTTGTTTCATCAATTCATAAAAAACGACAACATCATTGTGGACGATTCGGCTTTTGTCAGACACCCAATAGCTGATAAAATCGCCATCGAAATGTGTTCCTAATTGTTTTATCACCTCCTGTGTTTCTTTGAAAAGTACGGGGGGACGTTTATTGGTCGTTTCTGATTTTTTTCTGGACATGTAGTTTTATTATAAAAGGAAAAAATTTAATTTAGAAAAGTTGTTTTTTCATAGTTATCGGATTTCTACATCGTTTTGAGTGACAATTTCCATTTCTTTGCTATCAAATTCCTGAACAACGACGTTCCCTTTTTTATTTTCTAATCTTAAAACTTTCCCATGATTGCTGAAACCATTATTCAACGTATTTTCAAAAGCCTTAATACAATCGCTGCTATGTGTTGAAACAAATACTTGAACATTTAATTTTAAAGACAACATGAAAATCATTTCCCATAGTTGATATTGGGCAGTATAATGCAAGCCATTTTCAAATTCGTC
>JAYUQN010000511.1:0-10848 GCA_043756725.1 Saprospiraceae bacterium | reverse complement strand
TGTTCTCTGACAAACAGCGTATGCAAGCTTGTTAAACCCGGATGTTCGGCAGCACGCGGGTCACCTGCTGCAAAGGTTTTCTTTGTTCTATTGTTATCGTCATCCATTTTTGGTGCAGTGGGGTCTAAAGCACTATCAAACTCGCCCGTCAAAGTATTGTAAGGTAGTAAATTACCCGCAGAGACTTTGAGTTTACCATCTTTAAATGTTCTCAGCCATTTAGCTGTTGCTGCATCTGCGCCATACACCAGTGATCCATCTATCCACGAAGTTTGATTATTGCCCTGTTCGCGGGGTGTCGTAACACCAGTACCTGGAAATATTCCAGAACGCCTAAAAGGAATGGGGCTTGTAAAAATCGGTTCGTAAGAAGGTAAAGGAATGGGTGCAGATTCGACGCCGCCCGGTGTAAGTGTAATATCGTGGTCTAAAAACTGACCCCAAATATACGCTAAACCCGCCATATCCCTTGCATTTTGAATGTCCTCAACTTCATCCGACAATCTGTTTGAGATATGTCGAGCAGAAGGTCTATTCGCCCCACCTAAAGCATTTTTAGGATCAGTAGGTCCATATTCGGCAGGTATTTCTCTAAAAAGCGGAATACCAGCAGACCCCCATTTGGTGTTTATCAAGTTATTACTCGTACCATCAATTGAGCGATACTTGGCTTGTTGTGCTTTTATGGGTTGTGCTCCTGTAAAAAGCGCAAGAAAAAAAGCACAAAAAAACATTTGTTTCATTGTAAAATGATTCGTCATGTTAATATAAGTTTTAAAAAATTGTAAAATATTGGTATAAAAAAAAATACAAAATGCCACTCCATGAACAGCCGAATCTCTGATAAGGAATAAGTAATTTGAACGAACCTTTACTTGGGCAAGGACATGACATAGCCCCTCAATTTGGATGGGAGCCAAGCGTCAACTTGATTGCCGATAGAGCAAAGAGTTATTCAATTTTTAAATTATTATAAAGTTTTAGATAGGAAAAATCAGATAATGATTTAGATGCTCGGTATTAGGGGGATATGTTTTGACTGGACAATACTAAGGACATTACCTATTGAAAAAACATATTTGGGATGAAATTACGTGTTAGGCTATTCCGGTCGGCTTTTTTTGTATGTGAACTATGTAACACGGTATTTGAAAATGGTATGTTTTTTTAAATCATCTGCACTCCGTTGATTTTTATTGGCACAGTTTTCAAAATAGTTTTTTAGGCAACTTTTCTACATTAACAAAGTGTTGGGATTCTCTGTAAAATGCCTCAATACTGAGGGGGGTAAACTTTAAAGAAATTTTTTGACTATCAATAAATATACATTTGATGACACCATTAAAAATACTGTTGGTAGAAGACAACCCTATTATCGCTTATGACCTTAAAACATTATTGATGGAATGGGGCTATGACATTGTTGGGTGCGCTACTTCTGGTGATGAAGCTCTCACTATGTTTCAAAAATTTCAGCCTGATTTGGCTTTGGTGGATGTGCATTTAGAAGGCGATATAGATGGAATTGAAACGGTTCAACAATTTAATAATATTAGGCTTATCCCCATTGTCTATTTGACAGCGCAAGGAGATTTTGAAACCGTAGAACGTGCCAAATCCAGCAGCCCTATTGCTTATGTACTAAAACCTTTCGATGATAGGAGCCTTCAAATTAGTCTCGAATTGGCTTTTGATATTTTTGCTAAACATAAATCTTCTTCTCCTAAAATTGAAGAGGCTCATATTTCAACTGCCAATGATGTCAAATTGAATGCTGATATGATTTTACAAAACGATAATTGCATTTTTATCAAACACAATTACCGTTTTGTAAAGGTTAAAAAAAAGGAAATATTGATGCTCGAAGCCAACAGCAATTATTGCTTTATCCATACCAAGCAGCATCGGTACTTAATTCGTATGCCCTTAACTGCCATCATGGAGCGTTTGCAATATGAGAATTTGATACGAATTCATCGCTCTTTTTCTGTCAATATTAAAGCCGTGGATGAATTTAATGACTCTGAAATAATCGTGAATGGCAAAACAATTCCTATTTCTGCCACTTTTCGAGATGTGTTCTTGAAACGTTTTAACATTATATAGTTTAAAAACTCAAATAAATCAACTATACATGAAACGGCGTAAAATCCCGCTTTTTAATTACAGGTAATGCAACAGAAATCCGCTAATTTACGCCCGATTTTGGTTCCGATTTACGAAATCTTAAAGATTCGTAAATCTAATACCCCTCAGTAAAAACGAGATTTCACCCCGTTTTATGTATAACTTATTAACTTACTAACTAAGCATGAAAATTTTTATATTATTTTTTCTACTAACATTTCAATTAAGTATCCATGCTCAAAACATGGGTGTAAAATTGAACCCCAATAGCTTACCTAATACAACTTTAGATGTCAATGGTTCTGTTTCATTTCGAGAAGGCACAGCTTTACCCCTTGTAAATGGTACAAATAACAATGTGTCTTTAGGTGAATTATCTTTTGTTCGCATTACATCACCTGTATTAGCATACAATATTACAGGCTTTGCTAATGGACAAGATGGACGTATTTTGGTACTTCTAAATGCCACAAATGTTACTTTAACGCTGAAAAATGAATCTACTTTATCAACTGCGGCTAATCGAATTCAAACATCGGTTTCAGATATAGCTTTATTGTCTAAAGGGACGGCAACGTTAATGTACAACTTAACACTCCAACGATGGGTTATTATTAGTGTGCAAGGTACGACACCGAGTGCCCCTCAATTACTTATCAAATCCGTCACGGAAGGCATAACAAATACGGGAACACTGCAAGCGGATAATGAATTGTTTTTCACCGTTGGGGCTAATGAAAAATGGCAAATAGAGGCTGTTTTAGATGTAGATGGACCAGATATTGTCTATGGGTTTGAGATTCCATCAGGGGATTTAGCTGTAAATATCCTTCATTACAGTGGCAACGGAGCAGGTACAGCACAATTCTATATGATTCGAGCAAATTCAACGGCATCCGGAAGGTGTACTATTTCAGGTAGTGGTGAAACAAGTACCCACTTTACAGGCATTATTACAACAGGCTCAACGGGGGGAACTGCGAAATTACTTTGGGCTCAAAATTCCTCAAATGGTAGTGCAACAATGGTTAAAAAGGATTCTTGGCTAAGAATAACCCGCATACAATAGAGATTATTCGGAAAATTTTAGTAAGGGGTGAATTCTACGTATCGGATACTTTCAAAGTATCCGATACGTTTCGGCGGAATGTAAAATAAATTTCCGAATAATGTCTAATAAAAATACTATCAAAATTCCTTTTTTTAGGGTATGCAATTTGAAAAATTATATATTAATTTTGCATTTTAACTAATTTTACTGAGGGGGGTATCTTCTCTCATTTATTCACTAAAAAATTATTAAATTGCTATGAAACAAGAAAACGCTTCTACAAAAATGCCTTCTAATCTTTCTATTCTTTCTAAAAAGGCACAAGCATACATTAAAGGCGGACTGCTTATCGTTTGCGAAGAAAAAAGGAGTACTTATATCATGAAAACAGATACCTCATCCCAATCTCCTATCAACCCCGACGGTACGATAATGAGAGTATTATGAACAGATGCATTATACTATGAAAAAGACCCTTTTTTTGCTCTCTTTTGGCTTGTTCGCTTTTAGATTTACAGCCCAAGTGCCATCTTCATTAGACATCACCAAAACACTGTCAAAAGCCAACAAATTTACTTTTCAAAATATAGATTCGGCTCTTTATTTTGGTCACCAAGCATTGGTAGCCTCGCAGGGTATTGATAGCCCTCGCCTTGTTTTCAAGGCGCAACAAGCCATTGGGCGAATTTATGAAGACAATAATCGCTTGACAGAAGCTAAAAAAGCCTATCAAGTAGCATTGGATATTGCCAATAGGCACCTAAAACCCAATGAACAATTCAGCATTTATACAGATTGGGCAATTGTGCATAAAAAATTAGGGCAATATGACATAGCCCGAGAATATCATTTATTAACCATTTCCCGTGCTGAAAAATTGGGAAATTGGGAAAAGATGGAGGACGGCTATCATGGATTAGGCACGCTTTACTCTATGCTAAGTGATTTCAACCAATCCATTCAGTATTACCACCTTTCTATCCAAGCCGCTGAAAAATGGGGCAATAAGAAAGGCGTTGTTTTAACCAACCAAAACATCAGCAATATTTATTTGAAAACCCAGAATTATGACATGGCTTTGAGTCAAATTGAAAAAACCTTAAAATTAGCCACCGATTTGGGTGATTCTGTGCGGATTGCTGCTGTACTGAACGTTTATGGTAGTATTAATATGGCTATCAATAAGCTACCTCATGCCCTTGAAAAATATTTGCCAGCAAAAGCCATTTTTGAAAAAATAGGCAATAAATCCCGCCTTTCAGAATCTTATTTGGCTATAGCAGATTTGTATCTAAAAATGAAAGACTACACACAGGCAGAGGCTTATTTTGATAGCTGTATAGCACTCAAACCTTTTCTCGCTAACTATTCTTTTGCGGATTATTGCCTTAAAAAAGGGCTTTTGTTTCAAGCTCAACAACAACCCAATAAAGCTATTTTTGTACTCCATGATTGTCTAAAATTGACCGATTCTTTTGGATTTAAAGAATTAGCTCAAGTAAGTCATACAGCCTTATCGGATATTTATACACAAAAAAAGCAATTTGAAAAAGCACTTGTCCATCTGCAATCTGCCAAAAAATTAGGCGAGGAACTATTTCAAGAAGATAAGCACAAAAACATGACCGAAGCCCAATTCAAATACGATATGGGCAAGAAAGATATTGAAATTGCCAGCCAAAAGCATGATTTGATGCTTTCAAGATGGGTACGTTCTATTTTTGCTTTTTTATGTCTCGCTTTGATGGTTTTACTCTATTTTGCTTGGCAGCAAGTAAAAGCCAAGCAATTAGCCACTAAAAAAGTACAACTACTCCTAAAAGAATTGCACCATCGTGTTAAAAACAATATGCAAACTATTGTTAGTATGATGCGTGTACAAGTCCGACAAAGCCAAGACCCGCTTACAAAATCAATTCTTGAGGAGAATAAACTACGCCTCGAAGCCTTTTCTACGATTCATCAGCAACTTTATAAAAATGCCGACAGTGTGGAGAGGATTGATTTACAAGTTTTTATAGAAAAAATGATTGATAAATTGTGCTTTTCACATGGACTTACGCAAAACCAATTCAAATCACATATTAAAGTTGAAAATAAAGCCCTCAATGTAGAATCCGCTCTTTCCATCGGACTAATACTTAACGAACTATTAACCAACTCCATGAAATATGCTTACCCATCTCTTCCTAAAACACAACCATTAGAGATAACTATTATTATTTCAAAAGATCAATTTCACTACATGGATAATGGTAATGCTGTTAATTCTGATTTTGATTTCTCTAAAAAAACGGGGTTTGGTATCATGTTTATTACAACATTTGTTAATCAAATCAAAGGGAAATATACATTTAAGGTGGAAAATGGACTACATTTTCACCTAACATTTCCTAATCACTAAGTTTTTATCAAAAATACTGAGGGGGTGCTTTTTTAATAAAAATAGTTTATCTTTGGTAAAAAATTATAATAATGGCAGACAATAATTTAATAAATCGTATTACTTAAAATCCTGATATTTGTCATGGAAAACCAGTCATTCGTGGCTTACGCTATCCTGTTCAAAATGTTCTTGAACTCTTGGCTTCTGGTATGACCCATCAAGAAATTCTTGCAGATTATGAAGATTTAGAAGAAGAAGACCTTTTAGCCTGTCTTGTTTTTGCGGCTCGTTTGACACAGGTAAAAAACATTGGTAAACTATTGGCAGCATGAAATTTATCGTAGATACTCAATTGCCAAAATCATTAGCACGTTTTTTGACACAACAGGGCTATGATACTTTACATACTTTGGATTTACCCCTCAAAAATGCTACTGGAGATAACTATATTAATCATCTGTCTATTCAACAACAAAGAGTTGTTATAAGTAAAGATTCCGATTTCTACGATTCTTTTATGGCAAAATAAGAACCTTATAAACTGCTTTATTTGACTGTTGGCAATATACGAAATAGTCAATTAATTGCCCTTTTTACTAATAACCTTACAACTATTATTAAAGAATTGAAACACGGGGATATTGTAGAAATGAATTCTACAACCATTATTACAATAAAATGACAAGGTTTGTTGCCTGCTACAAACCCTTATTGTGGGAATGGAATTACTTGAAAAATTTTAGATCTGAAATGCGATTTTTTACACTATATTTGTACAATTTTAAAGTTTGATTTTAAAATTGTACAAATTTCATGAAATGATTTCAAGAAAACTTAGCGAAAAAGCCCTGCAATTGTTTCAGCAATTCCCTGCATTGATGATAACAGGACCCCGACAAAGCGGTAAAACAACGCTTATAAAAAGTCTTTTCACAGAATTGCCATACATCTCGCTTGAAGAACCCGATGTACGGCAACGGGCAATTGAAGACCCTCGCAGTTTTTTAAAAAATTACCCAAATGGCGTTATTCTTGACGAAGTGCAGCGTGTGCCCAATTTATTTTCCTACCTACAAAGTATAATTGATTCAAATGCTGATTGTCATTTTGTTCTCTCAGGTTCACAACATTTTTTGTTGATGGAGCAAGTGTCGCAATCTTTAGCAGGTCGAGTTGCTATTTTACAATTATTGCCTTTGTCTCTTTCAGAAATGAAAAACGCAGGGCTATCCCTTAATACAATTGAAGACACACTGTTTTTTGGCGGGTATCCACGCATTTTTAATCAAAACATTAGCCCTTATGATTTTCATACATCCTATTTGCAAACCTACGTTGAACGAGATGTAAGGCAATTGCGACAAGTGAGTGATTTGGATTTGTTTGTTCG
The DNA here is from genome assembly GCA_043756725.1 of Saprospiraceae bacterium. Classification (GTDB taxonomy): domain Bacteria; phylum Bacteroidota; class Bacteroidia; order Chitinophagales; family Saprospiraceae; genus JAAFJT01. Next base: position 3,894 of record JAYUQN010000511.1, on the reverse strand, counting down.
GTTCATTCGGATGTGTGCGGGTCGAATTGGGCAATTGTTGAATGTTCATTCATTAGCTTCTGATGCGGGTATAAGTACCCCGACAGCCCAAGCATGGTTGTCTGTTTTGCAAACAAGTCACATTATTTTTTTGCTCCAACCGCATTTCAAAAACTTTAATAAACGGTTGGTTAAATCGCCAAAGCTTTATTTTAACGATACAGGTTTGGCATGTAACCTTTTGGGCATTGAAAAATCTGAGCAACTCGTTTCGCATTTCCTACGGGGTGGACTTTTTGAAAATCTCATTATTTTAGAATTGCTCAAAAACCGTTACAATCAAGGCAAAAAAAGCAATCTTTATTTTTGGCGGGACAATCATGGGCATGAAATTGATTGTTTGATTGAAAATGTCGACCGTTTGAAAGCCATTGAAATTAAATCAAGTCAAACCACTAATTCTGCTTTTTTTGATGGCTTAAATTTTTGGAAACAATTGACAGGCGATGAAACGGAAAGCTCTGCTATTGTTTATGGCGGAGATAGTTCAATTGAAGCAACTAAAGGCGATTATATCTCTTGGCGTGATTTGGAATGGTTGTTTTAAATTTTTGACTATCTATAACATAGTAACTGGAATACAAATATTTAAAAAAAATATAATTTAACTTGTGGTGCAATGTCGAAATATTAATTCTATGTTTGAGCCTTATTAAAACATTTTTAAACAATTAAAATTTTATTACAATGAAAAAATCACACATTTTATCCCCCCCCCAGTAAAAACATTGTTTTTTGCTTTTTCCTTTGTTTTTTAAGTTTATCCGTAAAATCCCAAAACGAATTTTTTAATCCTATTAATGAAACCAATGCCCACGCCCGTCTATCTGGTGAAATGAAAACCAAATTAGCTAAAATTAAGAGTGACACTTCTACTAAATTCATGTCTTATTTCAGCATGGGTAAAATTTCAAAACTCCAGAAAAAAGGTAAACTCAAGTTCTCTCTCCCTAATGTCAATGGACAAATTACTGCCACAGCAAGGAAAATTGAAGCCTTTTCAGACAATGACTATATGTGGTCGGGCGTTATTGAAAATGGGCAAGGGGATATGACTATTCGTTGCGAAAAAGGCATGACGTTTGGTTATATTCACTATCTAAACCCTATTGAAGAAACCAGTGAAATGTATTCTTTATACAGTTTGAAGGATTCTATAAGTGTAATGATTCAAAAAAAACAAGGAAAATTTGGAAAATGTGAGTCTGAATTTATTAAACCCATAGTAAAATTAACTGAACCAACTGATTCAAATAAACTTGAAGATAGAAGTGTTATTCCATGTAATAGTACTATTAATGGTATTACTGTCTTAATACTTACATCTGCAAGAGCAAGAGCGGCTGTTAGTAATATAAATCAAGCTGCACAGACGGCAGTGGATCAGTACAATTCTGCTTTAATAAATAGCCTTATAAATAGCCCAGCTCCAAGATTAGTTCTCACTCAAGTTAGAAATCTTGAAGATATATTTCCGGCGTTTAGAGCAACCAATAGGATAAGTGAAGATTTGCGGTCAATTAGAACAAACCCTGATGTAATTGCTGCTCGGCGAGCTGCCATTGCAGATATAGTTGTAATATTAACAGATGATGGATATACTGTTAATTTAAATATCTTAGGCATAGCTGCAGATATTGATGCAAGAATCGAGTCCGCTTTTGCTATTGTTGAAGTTAAAACAATTGAAGAGAATCAATTTATCTTCACTCATGAAATAGGTCATATAATGGGGGGGCAACATCAAAATGATAATTCTGTAAATAATTTTGATGGCGATGCCTTACAACCTTATGCTCACGCATTTATACCACCCAATAGGAGTTGGTGGAATAATTTTTTACTATATGGTACTGTTATGCACGCAAGGCCTAATCCTGAAGTGTTAGAACCCAAATATAGACTCAATTTATTTTCAAACCCTAATAATGCCTTTATAGAATATAGTATATTTGGAAGACCTTCTTTAGTTCCGTTAGGTAATTCAACCACAGGCAATATAGCTCGAAGAATTCAAGAAACAACGCCTCGCATATCTGCCTACATGCCAGAAGCAAATTTAAACGTATCTATAAGTGGATATTCCTATATAAGCACTTATGGTACATTCAATTATGACGCTGTTACTTCATGTGGTGTAGACCCTTTTACTTGGACGTGGGAAGTCAGTCAAGATGGGTTCAATTATTATAACATTACAGCAACAAATGATTTGCTATCCATCAATTATCAACCCAGTTCCACGAAATGGTATTATTTAAAAGTAACCGTAAGGGATAATCAGGGTAGTTCAGATGTAGATTTTATGCGAATAAATTATTTTGATGATGATACTAATCCTAATATTCGGTCATCTGATGAAAAGTTAGATAATTTATTGAAAAATGTAAAAATTTATCCAAATCCTGTCCAAAATATTATAACTGCCGATTTTGAAGTCCACAATAGTGAAGCGATTACATTCGGTCTTTTTGATATTCAAGGTCGTCAATTACTTAGTGCAACAGAAAATGATTTAATAAGAGGACGGAGATTAAAAACCCTTGACACGAAAGATTTACCAAACGGACTTTATATTTTAAAAATTACATGTGGAAAGAGTTCTATTATTGAAAAAATAACAATTCAAAAATAATTTTATAACCTGCCATCTATCCTATCCGTTAAGTAGTTAAGCTTAAATAATCTATACTTTTGTATTTTACACAAAGCATTGATTATCAGTTGCCAAACCTGCAAGGTTTTTGTAGCGATTATTTAAGTTGAACTACTTAGGTGGCAAAATACTTCAAAATATGAAAAATTTACTCAAAATATTTAGCATAGTCACTATTATATTTTTTTCATGTAAACCTGAAAAATCTCTATTTCTAAGCCCTATTCAAATTTACTATAATTTCATTTCTACAATAGAGGGTACAGCGAATGGAGCTCAATGGAAAAGAAATAACTGGAAATTATTAGGTAGTTTTACAGAAAAAAATGTTGGTGTTTATAGCAATATTGGCAGAGGTAGTTACGATAATACTGTATGTGTTTTAGATAGTAACCGATTTGCTATATTAATTTCACAGTTCAACGAATTTAGTGAATTGCGAGAAACTATGGTAATTGATGGTATATTAAAGCAAAAAGGTCAGCATGGTGTTATTGATTTAATACTACCAAGTTGTGATATCAAAGATTCTGTTACTATTCATTTTTCTACTTCCCAAGCTGGTGGTGATGTTAGTAAAGATTCATATTCAAAAATTGATATCAAATATAAAAATAACTTTGTAATCAGTGATTTTCAACCAAACCAAGTTAAAGGCTTATTTGATGTAAAATTAATAATGACTGAAAGGAAAGATAAACCTAATGCTATAATATACCCCGATACCCTCCATTTAAAAGGCACTTTTGATATAAGAAAATGAGGAAAAAAGCGAGAAATAAGCGTATTTTGTTATTATTCTCGCTCTTTTTTAAAGTAATAAACACTGACTTTGAAACAGGTGTAAAACTCCTATATGGATAAAAGGCTTTATTATTTCAAACATGAAAAAAATCAAAATAATATTATTCACACTTGGTTGTGCCCTAACAATAATCCAATGCCACAAACATGAATTTTCTACTTCCTTCAAAAGTATTATTGATGGAACTTTTAATGGCAATATGTGGAAAAAAGTGAATTGGACACTATTGGGTTCGTTTTCAGATAAAAACGCTGGTATATATTTTAATTTGAGAGGTACGAATAACAGTACTCAATGTATTAAAAATGATAGATTTTCTATTACTTTCGCTCAATACGATGAATTAAAAGATTTAAGAGAAACCATAATAATTGATGGTATATCAAAATTTGCG
>JAYUQN010000510.1:0-3839 GCA_043756725.1 Saprospiraceae bacterium | reverse complement strand
TTTTTGCAAAAAAAATCACCATCTTATCAAAATTTTTCAAAAAACTTACCCTAAATCTTGCTTATTTCTGAACAACTATAAAGTGTTATGTAAACTGATAATCCACTCCAAAAACCTGCGACAAAAGCGTCTGGGGCGCATCCAAAATTTGAACATTGCCATGTGGCAAAGGTGTAATAGGCGAATGTTGACTTACATACTCCCGTATCAATTGGTGCATGGTGAAAGGTAGGTTTTTAGGATTTTTCACATTTTGGATACGGCACAACATCGTTTCGGGGTCGCCATCACGCTCGCAAGCGGAAATAGTGTAATCTTTATCCAATTCTAAAGGCTTGCCGCCTACTGTCACTGTTTGCACCCGTTTTCCTAAATCTTCATGGGCTTTGAAAGTGATAGCCATGCCTTTCATTTTGATAACCCAGCCGCCAAAACGTTTTGATACGTCTTTCGCAAATACATTTTGCAACTCTTTTTCAAGCCATTCGCGTATCTGTTTGCCTGTGACAACCGCGGTTCGGGCTTGCGAATCTACGGGTAACATATCAAAAATGAACCCCTCAGTAATCGGCACTTTTCCAGAAGCATCGGCGGTGCGAGGCGGACAAAAACGGAAACCATTTGAAACAACAATATCGGTTTGGGCTTTCCACATCAAAGCATCAATCAACAAAGTATCAATGGTGTTTTCAACGACGAAATAACGGTATAAGGGAACGGTTGAATAACCGTGCACTTTATTAATACTTTCAGCAAAAGGTTTTTCTTGTGCATCAATTAGTTTTTGAATACGGGCATGCGGTTTGTATTTTTTAACATCTACCTCAATTAATTCATATTTTTCACCCACAATTTTACCATTTTCAATCGTCAAATCCAATCTGCCGACAAAAGAACCGAAAGCCCCGGGTTCAACCACTTTGGCATATTTACAGGGGATAGGTTTTCGCACACGCTCATGCGTATCGCCGCCAAAGATGTAATTTACGCCTTCACATTCGGGCAAATTAGCAATGTACAATTGCTGCGATAAGCCCAAATGCGCTAAAATGATGATAAAATCGCATTGCTCCTGCTCTTTCAACACTTGGACATAGTAGGCTAAATTTTCCTCTGGCTTTGTATAAATAATGCCTTTGCTGTAATTGGGCGATTGACGAAGGGGGACTAAATGGTCGGTGTAGCCCAAAAAGCCAATTTTCACCCCTTGTTTCGACCATGTATAATAAGGTGGAAAAATCAACTCCCCTTTTTTACCACCGCCTAAATCGTGGTACATATTGGCGCAAACCTTCGGGGCACCAAGCGCACCTAAGAGTTTTTGCATTTTCGCTTTGCCGTAAATCACTTCCCAATTGCCGGGCAAATACAAATCGTAGTTTAAGGCATTGAGTATTTCAACATACGCTGCACCCATTGTTTTCACAGACAGCATACTGCCTTGAAACATATCGCCTGTATCTACAATAAATGTATCGGGATTTTGCTTTTTTATGGTTTCAAAAACGGTTGCCATTTGCGCATAACCCGCTGTTTTTCTGAAAACCATTTTGTTGTTTTCCCAAAATAATTCATCGTGTGGGTGGATTTGGCAATGGACATCGGTGGTTTGCAAGAGGGTTAAAGTCTTGCGGGAGTCCTTTTTTTCATTGAAATTCTCGTTTATACTGTCACGCCCAGTCGTGATGAAGCCAGAGGCATCAAGGGGAGGTATAATTTCAGATTTAGGATTTAGGGTTTCAGATTTAGCGAGCATGGGTGTTAACCCGATACCGAGGCTTCCGAGAAGACTATTTTTTAGAAATTTTCTGCGATTGGACATGATTATTATTCTGTTGAAGAGGGCTGTATTTTACCCAATTTTGATTTTAAAATAAAAAGGATTATTTTTACATAAAATTTAGATAAAATGACAAATATTGCTCTTGTTGAAAAATTATTTACGGTTGATGAATATATTGATTTTGAAGAAAAAAGTGACATTCGACATGAATTTCATGAAGGACATCTATATCCGATGATGTCGGGAACCAGTGATGATCATAATGAAATCATTCTAAATATAGCGACAATTTTGCGCACTACTTTTCTAAAGCAAGGGTGTAAAATTTATGCTGAAAACTTAAAACTCCAAATTGCTGAAAACAGTAAATACGTCTATCCTGATATACTGCTCACGTGCGATGAGCGAGATAGTACTTCTGCTTATATCAAGCGTTATGCAAGCCTAATCGTTGAAGTATTATCTAAATCAACAGCCGCTTATGACAAAGGTGGTAAATTTGAATTGTATCAACGTGTACCTTCCATTCAATACTACTTAATGGTTGATTCAAGATGGCAAAGTGTTCAACTATATAGCCGTACCGACAAAGCCAATCTTTGGACATACGAACAATTTTATGAACGCAATGAAATTATTGAATTTCCTAAATTGAATTTCAAATTATCCCTTGATGATATTTATCAAGTTCTTAATTTACCCAAACGACTATCATATCTTTTAGGTGAAATAGCTGAAACTGAACCCCAAGTTTAACTTTTTATAATGTCAATGTTATTGCTTTCTAAAACTGCAAAACGTGAAATTTTGCTGCGTCCCAAAAGGTGTTGTATGGTCTTCATTGATACAACGAATTTTAGCAAAATCGGTAGACAATTCTTTTACTAAGGCTGTTTCATCGTATTGTTTTATAGGCAAACCACTGCATTTTTCGGGACCTTTTTTAGAAAACGTACCGATAGTCAAATAGCCTTTTACGGCTTTGGCTGTTAAGGTTTTATAGTATTTTATCTGGTTGTCTTCTGTTAAAAAATGAAAAGTGGCGCGATCGTGCCATACATCATATTGTGATTTGGGTTTAAAAGTGGTAATGTCTGAAACAATCCAGTGCACTTTTGTTGCTTTTTCACCCAATCGTTCTTTAGCTCTCTCCAACGCTTTTTCAGAAATATCTAAAACAGTAATGTTTTCATAGCCCTCTGCCAATAAAAAATCTACCAAATGGCTGTTGCCACCGCCTATGTCAATGATTTTAGCGGTTTTAGGAATGTTGAAACTGTGGATAAAATCCAAAGACGTTTGGGGCACGTCTTGTGTCCAACTTACTTCATGGGGTTGTTTGGTTGTATATACTTTCTCCCAATGTGATTTATTTTCGTTTATCATCTTTGTTTATTTTATTGTAATTGCGAATAAATTCGCAACGCATTTAATACTTTTCGTTACAAATAAATTCGCAACTCCGTAAGTGATTTTGATTTTAAAATAAAAAGGGTTATTTTTACATAAAATTTAGATAAAATGACAAATTCTGCTATTGTCGAGAAATTATTCACCGTTGATGAATATATTGAATTTGAAGAAAAAAGTGACCTTCGTTATGAATTTCACGAAGGGCATCTATATCCAATGGCTGCTACTACTGTTGCCCATAATCAGGTTAAACAAAATACAGTAGCACTTTTGAGTCCTGTTTTCCGTAAACGAGGTTGTAAAGTGGTTGATGAAACTATTAAACTTCAACTTGTTGAAAATGGTAAATATGTCTATCCCGATATTATGCTAATTTGCGATGAAGAAGATAAAAAAGCAATCTACCTCATGCGATACCCAAGCCTTGTTATTGAAGTTTTATCGAAATCAACGGCAGATTATGACAAGGGTACTAAATTTAATTTTTACCAAGCATTACCTTCCATTGAGTATTATTTGCTTATCGAATCCAGGTGGCAAAATATTGAATTATATAGCCGTACTGAAAAAAAGAATTTTTGGACATACCAACGATATGCTGAATCAACAGAAATCATTGAGTTTCCAAAATTAGATTTTCAAT
>JAYUQN010000509.1:0-3843 GCA_043756725.1 Saprospiraceae bacterium | reverse complement strand
GTTTTAAGAGCAGTTCGTTATCAATATTTTCATACTGTTTCAAGGTTTGGTCATTAAGGTTGACATACCAATATTCCTGAACTATTTCACTTTCATACACAAATCGCTTATAACTCATTTCTTTGGTCGTATTACCTGGCGATTTTACCTCAACCACAAAATCAGGTGCGCCAACAATCCTTTTTTCCGTTGCTTCTAATTGGGCTATGCGGTCTTGAAGAACAAATAGCACATCGGGTTGAAAGGTATCTTTGACGGTGAAAGTCACATCCAAAGGCGCAATATACACCTTACCTACTTTATGTGTTTTCAAATACTGACGTATTTCGCCTGCAATGTTGAGGCAGACATCTTGATGTTTGATAGCTGGACTTGGCATATAGATTATTGTACCATTGTGTAGTTCATAATTACCACTATCAGGTGGCGTTAAACGGGCATAGTCTTCGTATGTCAATAGTTTAGGTTGAGGCAATTTTTTCTGTATTTTGCCGACCACTGTTTCAGTTTTTGCTCTTAATGCAACCATTTTATTAAGATTTGTAGCGGCGAATTTATTCGCCGAAAACGTTATGAATCAATGAATTAATGTGCTTTGGCGACTAAAGTCGCCGCTACATTAGTTTTTCATAGAAGTAGAACCTTTCATCACCCCTTTTTGTAACTCCATTTTACCCCCATTTTCTTTAAGCATTTTAGCAGACAAATGAATAGCACTTCTGATACGTTGGTAAGTACCACAACGGCATAAATTGCCTTGCATAGCCGCATCAATATCTGCATCCGTCGGTTTAGGATTGGTTTTTAACAAAGCTACCGCAGACATAATTTGACCGCTTTGGCAATAGCCACATTGCGGCACTTGCTCCGCTATCCAAGCTTGTTGCACAATATGGTTAGTATCCGCTGAAATGCCTTCGATGGTTGTGATTTTCGATTTTTTTATCGCACTGATAGGCATCGAGCAAGAGCGCACAGGCTTTCCATCAAGATGCACCGTGCAAGCGCCGCATTGGCTTATGCCGCAGCCGAATTTAGTGCCTGTCAAACCCACAATATCGCGGATTGCCCAGAGCAAAGGCATATTGGGTTCGGCTTCGATGTTTTGTTTCACACCGTTTATTGTCAAAGAGTATTTTGCCATAATTATTAATTTTGATGAAACTTGAAACGAAGTTACACTATATATTTTTTTGATAGACAATATTTTTGATCAAACCCATAAAATTTTCATTTTTTTCTATTGTAAAACGTAATTTTGCTACCCCTCTCCATAGGAGTCCTACGGACAGTAAATTAATAAAAATTAGCATGAAAGAAATAAAAACAATCCTAAAAGCTTACGACAAACTCCATATTGAGAGCGGACAAAAAGCAGCCCTTGCAACCGTTGTGCGGGTAGAAGAATCGAGTTATCGCAGAACGGGCGCGCGGATGTTGGTCTTGGACAATGGCGTTTTTATAGGCGGCATCAGCGGCGGTTGTTTAGAAGGCGATGCTTTGCGCCGTGCTCAAAAAGCCATTTCAACAGGTAAACCGACCCTCGTGACTTATGATACGACAGAAGATGATAAGCAACAAATTGGCGTTGGCTTGGGCTGCAATGGCGTGATAGACGTGCTGTTGACCCCCCTCAGTATTTTAGATAAAAACGGTAAAAATTCCCTCGATTTATTGAAAAACTATACCGAAAAACGCTCGCCCAATATCCTTTTCACCATCACAAGAGCCAATGAGGATTCCTATTTTCAGTTGGGTGAAACCTTTACTTTGAAGCAGATTAATAGTTTTGGGACGCATAAAACGCCTATTGAAAAGGAAGTAGAAGCTGTTTTATTGCATAAAAAATCTAAAATAATACCGTTTGAAAATTTCAATGTACTAATAGAGTTTTTACCACCTGTTGTACATTTAGTTTTATTTGGGGGCAATTATGATGTGTTACCTTTGGCGCGTATGGGGCGTGAATTGGGGTGGAAAGTAACGGTTGTAACGAATATCAACAAAGCTCAAAAAGGGCTATTTGAAGTATCTGACCAAGTCATAGATAAAACAGCCGATGTGCCTATTGATGATTACACTGCCTTCGTTTTTATGTCTCATGACTATAAAACAGATTTGAATCTGCTTAAAAAATATGCTCCAAGTACGGTATCATATATCGGTATGCTCGGTCCACGCAAGCGAGCAGAAAAGGTTTTTACAGAAATGGAAGAAGAAGGGCTTGACATACCACACGACCGCATATTTGCGCCCGTCGGTTTGGATATAGGTGCCACCACCCCCGAAGCCATAGCCTTGTCTATTTTAGCTGAAATACAAACGCATTTTGGGGGGCGTAGTGCTAAATCGTTGAAATATCGGGAAGGGTCGATACATGAAAGATAAAAACCTCTGTGAACCTCCGTGTCCTCTGTGAGAGAAAATTGCTCACAGAGGACACGGAGGTTCACAGAGGTTTTTTAGATTAAACTTATGGCTGTTGCTTTTTCTTCGGGCGTATTGGCGTTCATCAAAGTTTCAGGTTCCGAGGCGTCAAGTAACTGCACATCCGAATTAATTAAAACCTTGCGCGGGCAGCTTATGCCTTGCGCTAAAAACTGTAATAAAATGGCATAACTCTTTGGTTCCCAAATAGTTATAAGTGGTTCTGGAAACCCTTCTTTAGATTCGGGGCTGCGGTAAGTGGTCGCTATGCGTGACGGATTGCGATTGTCAATTAAAAATTTCAATGTCGTTTTATCCAAAAGTGGCAAATCACACGCCACAACCAACCACGCTGCATTCGGGTCTTCTCTAAAAGCTGAAAGGATAGCACCCAATGGACCTAAACCTATGAAACTATCAAAAATGCAATTTTCACCTTGAAAATGAGCCGCTTGGTCTTCTTGACAAGAGATAAAAACGTCCAAACCAACCCCCCTCAGTATATTGCCTAAATATTGCCATTGCGCCATGTTATGATAGCTAATCAAAGCCTTGTCTTGACCCATTCGGGTGCTTTTACCACCTGCCAAAATTAAGGCATTGAGTTTAGGGATTGTGGTATTAGCAATTATATGGTCAGCGATTTTTTCCGTTTCATGGATGGTGAAAACTGGAATTTTCCTCCAATCTGGCAAGTGGTTTTTTAAAAACACAGGTATTAGATTTGACAACTTTTCAAAAGTTGTCAAATCTTCATCCAACACAATGAACGCCTCCACATGCGTCAAACGGTTCAATTTTCGGCTTAAACTCTCAAATTTTTTTTCATCTAAAACTACTATTTGTCGTTTGGCTTCAAAATGATTGCCATTTACGAGCACAATATCCGTTTCATTGAAAAGCGTTTTATATTGAAAAGGCGTTATTTTATTTTGAAAATCGAAGCGGTGGGCTTGAATTTTATCGGTATATTCCAAAAAATAGGGTAGGGGCGGGGCTTCGTCGCCTGCTTTTTCCGAAGGAATCCCTGTGGAATGGTCTGCGTCCACGTAAGCGATTTTATAGGGGGGAAATATGTTTTTAGACAATTCTTTGGCTAATTTTTGGATATTGCCGCAGTTTGTGCCCATTATAGCCCACTCGTTGCGCCCGAAATTGCCTAAATCGGGCTTGGTTATTTTAGAATGTTTTTGATGCATGATGTAGCTTCGGATTTATCCGAATTCGTTTAAACGGCTTTAGCCGTTGGTTGGCTGTTTTATATTTAACATTGCTAACGGCTGAAGCCGTTAAAACGCGTTCGGATAAATCCGAAGCTACGAGTTCGGATAAATCCGAAGCTACGGGTTCGGCTGAAGCCGAAGCTACGGGAAGCTACGAGTTTTACGTATTTGTATAAATCCGAAATTTCAAAAT
>JAYUQN010000508.1:0-10873 GCA_043756725.1 Saprospiraceae bacterium | reverse complement strand
TTTTTTGTGCTTCTTGTTGTTCAGCGTCTCTTTTTTCCCTCGCCACTCTACGCTGCTGCTCCTCCTTTTTTATCTGCTCCAAATATTGTTGCTTCACTTCCAAAGCCTGTTCTTCTTTAGCTCTAAAAAAAATCTTAGCCGTATTGTAATGGGTACTACGGGTTGTGGGTGTCGCATCGGGCAATTTTTCAATGAAAACCACCCCCTCAGTATTTTGCCAACCAATAGGTTTATAAGTGTTTGATACGGCATCAAAACCTATTGGAATCACCGTTTTTTCTGTGTTCAGATTTAACAGTTGGATTTGCAAAGGGCGTTGAGCCGATAATATACCAGAACAATCTTCTAATTCCAACACATCTAAAAGTGGGGAATTGCTCATGCCATCGGCAATGGGAAAAATGGTTAAGTCATTATCAAACTGTATGGGAGGAAACTGCACAGCACTTGAAGAGGTGCTTAAAGCCATTCTGGATGCCCGTTGGGCTTCAAGTGTGGTTGAAGTAGAAACTTTTGCATAAAAACCAGAAGCTGCTGTTATTTTACTGTTGTATAAATCAACAACCCGCTCATTGAGAGGCATGGCATTTAGAGGGCAGACAATTCGACAACTGCGCTCCATCGAATACCAAGTAGCCGATAAAGTAGTTATATCATCAAAATCTCTATTCATACCTCGTGTTACCCCATGAGTTTTATTATCAAGTGGAATGCCCTCTTGATGAAAATTCTCTGTATTGAGCGGGATAGTGGAGATGAAAATTTTAAAATATTCTTCAATTTCGTTCACACCCCAAGACATGTATTCTTTTTGAACCATAAAAGGTAGTGTTTTCTTATTTTCAAATTCTGCCCATACCATCTCTCCTTGTTTCATCGGGCGATTTCGTAAAAACTCATTTGTCATCGAGAAGTCTGAACCAAAATACACGACACTCACAAACACTGGCTGCTCGCTCCGATTGGTGATAGCCAATTGAAGCTCAACTTCCTTATTTTGTGATGGTTGATGGAAAATGGCGTCACTGTTTGTTTGTCCCTTAGCATCTTGAAAGACAACCTCAACTGTGGTATCGGATAATTTTGTAACGGGGTTGCTCAATTCTAATTTACGCCGCCAATTTGCGAAGGAAAAGCAGTGGTCTAAAAACCCACTAATAGACCTGTTTTCATACCCTTCAACACGCCGAAACAAAGCCAGCGTGTTGTAAGGCAGTGTCAATTTAAATGTATTATTCGCCGCCCGAATCAGATAGTCCGCACCTAATTGAGATTCCACAAGGTCAATATCTCTATCCCCATAATTGATAAAATGCTGTCTTATCAAATTCGCACCTTTTTCATCAGAATCAACCGAAATAGCCAAACGGAATTTTTTATTATTGGCTCTTTCAAAACGGGCTTCATAGGTTTGTGCCTTATCTACATCCACAGAAGCCCATAAACTAACTTTCGAATAAGTTGCAAAAACTTCAGTTGTCTTTACTTCACCTGATATTTTTTCAGAGACAAATATCCCCCCCTCAGTAGGAATGCCCTGTACGGCACCTGCATTGACAATCCAACCCAATTGAGTATCAAAGCGCATTGTATAGGTATCGGGCTTGGGCAGTGAGGTGCCTAAAAATGGAACCATGTTAAGGTCTGTCGTCTTGCCAAAGGCGTTCAATACGACTGTTTGGTCGGGCACTTTATTTTTAATTTTAAAATTAATGCGATTGCACAGTTCTGTATAAGTGACAGTTCCCGCCGATTGTTTTAATGTTTCAAGCAAGGTATAAGTAAAAACCCCATGAGCTTGACCGTTAATGACAATCTCTTTGGCTTGTTGACCATCTTGTGCAGCCATTATTTGGAAATAATTGGATACAGAGGGTTGAGAATTTTTCCAATTTTTAGACCCAATAAAGTCTTCACTACTGAGGGGGTGTGTAGGAGACATTTCAATAGACCTATTTTTTGAAAATTTTTGTCTAACCTTATTACTTGAATGGCTACGATCCAATATTGACAAACAATGCACATCCTTATCTTTGGTAATCATGTTTAAAAGATAGCTCAATTCTCTATCTATTAAATCGCGATTTTTTGGTAAGCGGCTGTCCCAACAAACAAAAGTTTCAAATACGTCTTTATCTATACCTTCATAATCTTTTGGTATAGGCATAGTCGAACCCAAACCTGCAAAATAAAAAACAACAATATCTCCCGTTTTTGCTTTCGCAATATAATTAAACTCATTCACAATTTCTGCCCGTTTTGCCGCACTATCCAACAAGCGTTTTTCTCGATAATTGAAACTTGCAGCTTCGCAAAAATTCTGCAAATAGGTACTAACCGCTGTGGCATCGTTCACACAGCCACTTAGCCGATGTTCTGGAATGGGGTAATTGTCTATACCGATTATCAAAGCATAAAGGGTGGTACCACTTGGTTCAGATTGAGGGGTTGCTTTGCTGAATTGATGGAGGTGCGGAACATCGTCTGTGTCAAGCGGTGCGTTGGATTCTCCAAGTACTTGTTTTTGTGCGCTCACGGCTTCTATGGCTTCCTTCGGTATTTCAACAGCAATATCCGTCTCATATTGCCTTTCTTCATGAAAATTGGTTGATTTGATAAATAGGTTGATAAAGGCTTTTATATTTTGCTGCAACAAAACCCGCATTGCTTCAGCAATCTCTGTAATTTGTTGAAAATCTTTTGCTACTGGGTCATCTTGTTTATCTTTCGTTTCATGCAAAAAACTGATGCGTTTAGCCGATTTTGCCATAGTGTCGTAGATGCGTAAACGCTCAATATTTTTTTCGGCGTTTGATAATTTGGCAAGTAATCGCTCTTGCAAGGCATTTGGTGCGGTAAACGATAAGACATTGAGTTCTTGTATTTCGTTATATCCACTGCCCCACCGTTGGCTGGCGGGATTGCTGCGGTTGTTATAGTGTTCTAAAAAATAGGCAATAGTATTTGAAGTATTGAGTTGCCAAATAGGGTCTTTGTCTTCTTTTTCAAGTTCTAACCATTTTAAAAAAACATTTCGCATTTGGGGCTGCATCTCGTACAGCTCATATCCCACTTCTTGAAACAACGGGGACAGTAAAATATCGGATATAGCCACTACTTGAATCCCATAAGTTCTGCTATGCCACTTATAGCTGTAAAAATTCTGCCATAATTTGTACAACAAATCAGGCGACACTAAGGCAGGTACAGCAGAATACGCAGCCATGACGAAATGCCCAAAATGGTATTCCTTGTAAAACGACTCTACATAGCGGCGATAATACCACACAATTTTGTTCATGTCGCTCGAAGGCAAATTTTCGGCAGCTTTCACAGCTTCCATAAACTGAGGAATTTGAATAACGGCTTCTTCCATTGGCAACTTTTTTGAGTCTTAATATTTAAAAAAATTATACCCTTCATATCTTGTTCCTTGTTATTGACGACGGGCTGTCTGCCGCAATATTTCTTGAAAATTAGCCACTGTTGGGTCTAAAATAGAGTGCATATTTTTCATGGCATCGGCAATTTTTTGAGCAGCTGTGTTTTTCCAACGATGTTTAGGCATCGGATTGAGCCACACAATGTGGTTGGTTGATTTGGAAATCTGGTCAATAAATTTCATCGTTTGAACTTTTCGCATGTTGCAGCGTTCTGGGTCGGGATTGCCCCGAGCTGCTCCCGCATCGCTTATGATGACAGCAATAGTATATTGGCTGTGTGCATTGACTAAGGCATCGGTGAGTTTGACAGGAGCATCCATATTGGATTCTCGAAAAACATAACCAACGGGATAGTTTTGAAAATAATAAACAGGAACTTTGCGATGACCTGCCTCGTCAGTGCCTGCAATATCTATCAACCGCTGCGTCAATTCATGAAAAGCCACCATAGATCCCCGCACATCGGCAAAAATAATCAGAGCATTGCGTTTGTTTTCAAAACCGATTTCATAAAGAGGTTCCAGAAATAGCCCTGTTTGAGCAATCTTCTGAATTGTTTTTTCTAAATCTATCTTGTTTTTATACCCTGCTGGTTCTTTCCTTCGGAGATATTGCCAGCCTTTTAAAATAATACGCCTTTTCAATGGAAAATAGTCGTCTGTATGGAGAAAGCTGGCTGTTTGTGGAGTCGTTTTATTCTCTTGCACATTGAGTGAGAGATAGCGGGTGTCTGCACCTTTTGAGGTATTGCCTTGTTGTTTGCTATCTTCTATATCTTTTGCTATTTCTTGCGGTTTAGTTCTTTCTGCTGCATCGTGTTCGATGGTTTGCGCTTGTTCGTCTTCTATTATTAAGTCAGTTGGTACTGTTGTAGGATTTTGAAAAATCGCCCCTTTGGTCAAAATGTCTTTAATTATATCGTTTTCTATCTGTAAAGACTGTGTCAAAATGTCCTCAAATCGTTTTTCGTGCTGACGGTCTTGAAGGTAAAGAATTTTTAAAAAGGCAAATAAAGACGTGAAACCATTGTCCATCACAATAGTACCATCCGAAAGAGCTTGCCGAAACTGCACATACTTGTTAATATTGCGCTCGTAGCTCAATTCGTTTTCAATAGCGGTGAAAAAATGCCAGAGTATCGGTTGCTCAATTGGCGAATTTCTATCAGAATAAGCGGTCATAATAAACCCTGTTTAGTTTTTCAATAAAATAATGACTGTTCATAACCATACCTAATTACTTAACCCATTGATTATTTTTTATTGGTTGTACTGATAATTTCTCGGTGATAGGCGGCATAGTTTTTCAACAATGCTGGCGCATATTTTTCGAAAGCCTTTTGTACTTTTGATTTGGCTTCTGATACTGAGGGGGGAGGTATGTCTTGCACTTGAACATCGTGATAGTAGGCTTTGACCCAATCCAACAATTCACTGGTAGAAACATGTTTACTATCATTGGCATCTTCATCTATTTTTTTCCGCAATTCATTAAAACGCTCGATAGCAGCATTAATAAAATGCTCATAACTATCAACAAAGTTGGGAATATGGGCTTTAATGATATTTTTCAAATGCTTATCTTCTGGAAAATCAATATACATAAAAAGGCATCGGCGCAAAAAAGCCTCTGGCAATTCGCGTTCTTCATTACTGGTAATAAAAACGACAGGGGGATTGTCTGTATCAGCTTCTATCATTTCATTGGTTTCGGGAATATAAAAGCGTTTTTCATCTAATTCCAATAATAAATCATTTGGAAAATCAATATCGGCTTTGTCAATTTCATCTATCAGGAGAATAGTCGGTTCTCCTTTTTTACTCATTAAAAAAGCTTGTGCCAAAGCCCCAAAACTGCGGTATTGTCTCAAATCTTCTTGACCATTTTCATCGGTTATAGGTTGTCTATCGGTCAATTGGGCATCACTCAATCGGCGAAGATAATCGAAATTATAAACACCATCACGGGCTTTTGAGAGGGATTTGACAGCCCATTCAAAATAATAGTCGTGATAGTTTTCACCATACCATTCGTAAGCAACAGCTTTAGCCAATTGCGTTTTGCCACTGCCTGGTTCGCCTTTCAACAAAATAGGGCGTTTTAATATCTGCGCTAATCGTATCAATTCCGACAATTTAGAAGCTGGAATATAGGGTGCCATACGCTCTGTTCTTATAATTTTTTGCCCTATGCGTTGGTCTTCTACCAGTTTTGGCTCGCCATTTTGGTAGTCAAATCGTTTGGCAACATAAGGGAAAGAATTCCCTTCAAAAATTTCATTCCCTTTTTCGTCTAATCCTTTTGAATAACGTGATGTGGAGTTGGGAATTAAAGGGTTGGGCATCGGGTAAGGTTTAATTTTGGTAGCCATTTTTATTTTTTTAGTTGTGAAAATCGAATATTTGTGCACTAACTTTGTCAAATTCATAATCAAAAAGAGAACAAACTTTTTTGATAAAATCTTCAATATCATAGTCAAAAGTGTTGTCTTGATTTTTGAAAACATCTAAGCTTAAATCTTGAAAGGCTTTAGCTTTGATGACATATTCTTTATTTTGTGAGTAAGACAACCATTCTTCAATTTTACCTTCATCCAAAGATTCTACTTTTTTATTATAAAATTTATTAACAGATTGCGCCATCAATCGGGTTTCTAATTCCGTCTTGGCTTCTTCAAAAGATTTATCAAAATCGTGGTGCTCGCTATCAGACGTACAGGCAATAATAACAAACATTTTTCCAACATTGAAATTGTCATTATTTTTCTCGACTTTCTCTATCCATAATTCCTGAAACTCTTCACAAAACAAAGCCACAGGTTGAAATGCTTCTGGTAGTGTCCAAACGGTTTGAATCCGTATAATGCCATTTTTGACCCCCTCAGTAGTCAAGTCATTTTTAAGGTTATCAAAAATATGTGTGATAATTTTTTGACATTGTTCTGTAAAAGGAATTTTTGGCGGTTTCTCATAAATGTTTGCCCATAATAACCGCCATACTTTTGCGCTTTCGGATATTGGGTTCGCAGCATCGTTTTGTTGATCCACAAAAGAGGCACTTTCTAATTCCACTTTTATTTCTTTTCTAAAAGGAGGTTGTATAAGATAGTAATCTTTAATTTTAGGAGCGGCTCTATCTGAAAAAAGCCGCAGTAATATTTTGAACAACAAACGATGTTCATTTTCATCTTTTCCAAAACTCGTTATAAGATTAAAATGGTTTTCTGTTTTATACGCTCGCCTCATAGGGCGTTGGTCATCAAAATTGAGATGCTCCATAAAGGATTCATTTAAATGCTCTATTCGGGGTTTTATTTGACGAAACTCAAACTCACCAAATTGGTCAGTAGTATCGGGAATGCTGGCATAAACCAACGGTTGTTGGGTCACTGATTTACCGAGCCTTCTAATCATTTCATATTCTTTTTCTAAGCGTTCGGTAAGGCTAACATTGTTTATCTTGTAAATATCAGCCGTATTATCATTCAATTCTTTTAAAAAAGCTCGAGCAAAAGGGCTGCCCCAGTCCTTTAACCCATCTGTTACTTCTTTTGAAAAAGTAGAGGTCAATAACCGGCGGGATAATGCACCATCTAATTTCTTAAGCTCTCCTGTAGCTGCAACTCCTGCATGGCAACAATCCATGACTAATAATAAATTGCGACACAAAATTCTGGAAAGTTGCCCGTCCTCAAATTTTAATCTGGTAAGAATCTCTTGTATTTTAATATCTTTGGGCGTAATGAGGTTCTTTTTGTCACGGTCGTAAGGAACAATATAACTATCGCCTCTGTCCATTTTGCCATGACCAGAGAAAAACACAAGCAGAGAATCCTCTTCTTTTAAAGTTTTACTAAGTGCTATGAAATGACCTAAAATATTATTGTAGGTGGCATTTTTGTTGTATAAAATTCGGGTTTTAGGTGCTGGTAATTGATTCAGGGTAACTTTAATCTTAGATTCTGGATCTTCTTCAGGTTCGACAAAAGTATAATGGTTTATTAAGGTTTTCACAATCTTCTTAGCGTCATTACAAGGATTATTGAGTGGTAGAAATCCTGTTTTTGCTTCGACATAAGCATCAACAGCAATGACAAAAAGATAGTAATCTCCTACTGCTGGCTCTTGCATTAGGGTATTGTCATCATCAGATTCTAAATCTTGACCTTTAACTGGCATTGCGTCTTCACCCATAGAAAATAGAAATTGGCGTTAAGGGTTTTAATACTAAGTTTGTTTTTGATGTCAAATATAAAACAAAATACAATTGTGGTCACTACAATTTAGGCAAATTTTACAACAAACTCTCTAAAATAGTACAGGTTTCATCATTGTTAAAATACGCAAGATGGTTGCAAGGCACCCGAAACAATTGAGTCTGGTTGAAATTGGGTAATGTTGCCATACTCCCTTGTGTCACTGCTATATCATTCTCTATTACATTATTGAAAATAAGCCAATTGAGGGTTTTATATAATTGGCTTTCCTTATCTTCTTTCGACATCTCTAAATGCGTACTACCTGCAATTATATGATAGGGTATTGGCGCGTTGGCTGTTTTGTTAAGGTCTAATATAAATTTTGACTTTGGATCCATTTGATTCAAGGTTGCGAAAACAGCCCTGCCTGTATGTTTCAATAAAAATTTAATTATGGGCAAATAGGGGTTTATAGACTCTACCTGATTAATGCCCAACATGAATAATTCGCCAAGCCATTTCCGAAACTCTGAAATAGGTGTTCCACCATTGGGTGTACCCAATTGGATTAAATGCTTAACGACATGCTTGCCTAATAATTGTTCAATAAAATAACGAGACACTAAGCCGCCCATCGAATGAGCTACTATTGTCAGTCTGGCTTGTTGTTGGTCAAATAAACCAGCTTCATAGAGTTGTTTCTGCAAGTCTTTGGCTGTTTCTTCGATAGGGGTATTGAGGTTTTCATAGTTAAAAGTCAGCACAGTATCGAAGGATTGACGCAGTGATACATAATTTTGAAACGCTGCCACTTGGTTTTCGGTGTCACCAATGATACCATGAATAAGCAAGACAATATTTTTAACAGTATCTTCCGCTAAAGGTCTTTCCCCTTTTTTAAGGCTCACTGGTAAAGTCATCGCTTTGGTCGCTATATCCAACGAACTGATAGACAATTCATTGAAAGTCCTTGTTGTAAAAGGTTTGGTAACAACTCTCAAAAACATTAAACCCACAGATTTCAAAAACCCTTTTTTTAGTTCTTCTTCTTCTATGACAAATAAAGAGCCTTGATACTGAGGGGGTAGTTTTTCAATACGAACAGCACCCTTTTCATCGGAAAAACCCAAAGGCATAAAAATTTTATGCTCTGGGTCATACCCAAAAGCTACCAAAGTTTCCCCTTCCTCCAAATCATCTTTTGGCGTAAAAATCAAAGGGTTTGCGGACGAAAATTGCCCATCTTGTATATTTGACAATTCAAAGCTCGACAAATGCCCATCGGTTGGCACATTGTCTAAGGCTTTTGCAAATATCTCTGTTGTATTGCCATTCATGTTTGAAAGTCCAAGTGGCGGTGTAAATGCTTTTAGGGCATCGCTATTTTGTTTTTCTGTGTCTTTTTCCACCATACGGCGTATTTCACTGATAGATTTTGCTCGTACTGTGGCAGAAAAGCCCAAAGGCGCAGTCAATTTTGCTCCCCCAATATTAAGGGGTGTCGTATTTTTTAATGTTGCATCACGAATAGGGCGGTTGATGCGAATAGGAATGGTCAAACAATACCAATCTTGAAAGCTTTGATAGTCTTCTTGGACAATACCTTTATTATTCACATTATCGTCCAGCGAAAGTCCCTCTTGTTGGTGATTTTTAAGGTCAAATGGTTTATTTGACACAAATATTTTCAAGTAATCTTGAATTTCTGTAATGCCCCAATCGTGATATAAAGGGGTAAAGGAAAGAGTAATGGTGGTGGACGTCTTTTTTTCAGGGACAATCGTATTGGACATCGTTTTTTCATACGTTTTAGTCAGCCAAACACCATTGCCATTAGGACTTATATTTTGTGGATTTAAATTGCAAATAGAACCGTATAAGCTGGTCAAATACAAAGAGCCAATATAGCAACTATTTGTTTTAGCCGCAATATGTACACGAATGACTGGTTGAACTTGTTTGTTTTCCACTTCCTTATATTCAACGGCAATACTCTTTGGATTTGCTAATGTCCTTGTTGCTATCGGGTTTTTATCATTAAGCGTATTAAAACTTATCGGCTTGCCCTCAATCACTTCTACTGTCACCTCTACATCGTGGGTGTTCAACAAAATGGGCGCATTGTCCAATTGCATTAAACTGTACCATTTGCCGACTTTATTGAGGTTTTGCGAAAATTCTTGTGCGTCAGCGGTGCGTTTAAAAAGGGGTGTCGTTTTGTCAATGGCAGTTGCCAAAAAGTGATTGTTGCGCTTTTGGATGACAAACTGTGCCTCGTTTTCCTCTTTTACAAGGTCAATAAAAAGTTTAGAAGCTAATGGGTTTTTTAATTCATTTTCCAATTCACTTGGCAAAAACACCTTGATTTTGGACGCCGCCATTTTAACGACAACCGCCGAAAGTCCCAAATTAGGATCCTTGTTTTGATAAAAAACTGCTTTTTGTCGGTCAATTACTGAGGGGTCTATTTCGGACTCGGTTGAGCGAATATTGAGCAGTTTTGCCATCACATTTGAACCCAACAATTGAATGGTGGTATCTCCTGTTTGGGGGGATGATGGGTAAATACCGTCTATTGTACCCACTTTGACGAACCACTTATCTTCTGTTGGACGATAAAAAACAGGATAGTCTAAAATAGGTGGTTTAAAACCGCCGCCTAAAAAGAGGGTTTGCGCTGTGCGTTCTGAGTCAGGTTGACGTTTGGTAATGGTTGGATTCTGGTCGCTCACCATTTGTTGCAACTGAATTGCCACACGGCTCATGATGTCGTGATAGGTATTAAAAATGCCATTGGACTGGAGTGTTTTTAACAAAATAGTGGTAAAAATGCCCCGCCTAACACCCTCAATATATCGCTCATTTGCCAATTCATTATCTTGTGTTGCTGCCAAAGACTGATGGGGTACTTCAAGCGTTTTTAGTGTTTTACCGTCATTGGAGAGTTGGTAAAAATAGTCAGGTAAAGCGTTAAGGGCTTTCTGTCGGTCAAAACCGATATAGGCTTCAATAGGCGTTGTTGTACCCATTGGATTATAGCGGCGTTGCGTGGTTGTGCTACCCCGTGTATTATCGCCTGAATAGCAACAGTCCATAATGGTTAAAAAGTGGATACCTTTCCCCCCCTCAGTATGTATCTTGCCTTTTGTGGATTCATAAATCAAATAGCCCAGTTCTTTATCCACTATTTCAGTTGCTTCTGTCCCAGCCTCATCAGCCAGACAAACAAGGG
>JAYUQN010000507.1:0-3846 GCA_043756725.1 Saprospiraceae bacterium | reverse complement strand
TTTCTTTCAAAGTAACGCTTAGTTCGGGTAAAATTTTGCGTAAAACAGTCGTCGTTCGGGACAATGTACGTCCTGTTTTTGACAGCGGTTTTGATACTGTTTCACTGCCTTTAAATAATCTTGATGGGCGCAAACCCTCCGCTACCGATAACAGTGGTAAGCCTGTGACGGTGCGTTTGAAGGATTATGGCGCAATGTATGGTATGTGCATGATGACTTTGACTTGGGAAGCGAGGGATGTATGCGGCAATACGACGTTGCTAAAGCAAACGGTTTTTCCGACCACGCAAGATACTGTGCCGCCAAAATTTGAGATTGAGCAATGTATCACTTACGCTTGCGATAGTGTGCCCAATCCTTTTCCAAGCCCTAAAGTGATGGATAATTCAAATTTGGTTCAAATTACTCTTGTCAATCAAAGTTATGCGAATGGTTTTATAGGGTTTTGTAAAACGTATGGTTTATACCTCACTTGGGAAGCACTTGATGCCTGTGGCAATTTAAC
This sequence comes from Saprospiraceae bacterium, assembly GCA_043756725.1. Classification (GTDB taxonomy): domain Bacteria; phylum Bacteroidota; class Bacteroidia; order Chitinophagales; family Saprospiraceae; genus JAAFJT01. The sequence continues at coordinate 3,341 of JAYUQN010000507.1, read as the reverse complement.
AAGAGAGATTCAAACGGTATTGGTAAAAGATAAAGTAGCACCAAAATTTAATACAGATACTGTTTTAAGGTTTGCTGTCTGTTCTCCGAACGATATACCCGGTTACAGACCTCATGTGAAGGACAATTGCAGCGACCCTGTGATAGTGAATAGGGTAAGCCGCAGATTTGAACCCTTCCCTTGTGGCTTCAAAGTGTGGGATACGTGGGAGGCTATTGATGCTTGCGAGAATCGGTCAACTGCCGTTCAAGAAATTATAATAAAAGACAGTATCGGACCTCAATTTATGGTGTTGCCCAATATTTGTACGCCTTGTGCCATGATTCCACACACATTCCCTACGCCTATGGTGGTGGATAATTGTGACCCTGCGCCTGTGGTGACTTTGTTTAAAACCCTCGGTTTGCCGATGGGTTGCACAGGCATGCCTTACGATTTGATTTTGGTGTGGAAAGCCGTTGATAGATGCGGCAATGAAACAATTGCCTATCAAACGGTCAATGTGCGCGCAGTTTGTGGCGGCATGCCTCCTGTGGGCGGTGGTGACCTTGTGCGCCAAAACAGTGTGCCTACACAAGCGGTTGTTTTAAGAACGCCTGATAAAAACGTTGGTGAAACGAACGACCTTGACATGGCATTCAATCTTCCTGTTTTGAAAGATAAAAATGGTGTTCAGTTATTGGCTTTTCCGAATCCCACAAATGGAACGGTTCATTTCAACATCCAATCACCGCTTGTTGGAGAGGCTATTTTAAGTCTTTTTGATGCAACAGGCAGACAAATTGGCATCGTGAAACAAGCGTATTTGGAAGCAGAAAAAGATATTTTGATGCAATTTGATATACCAAATGCCGTGGCTAATGGTTTGATTTTTTACAAATTGACGTTAGGGAGTGTGACAATTGCAGGGAAAGTGAATTATATAAAATAGAGGCAAATCCTTCCGAAGGCTTGAAACCACGATTTGGACAATAGTAGTTTCAAGCCTTCGGAGGGTTTTGTTTAAAACTTGTGTTTGATACTGAGTACCGCATTAAATAAGTTTTTATAAGTATTTTAAAGCCTCTGTAGCGGCGACTTTAGTCCAATGCCATTAAGCTAAGGATTTATAGTTAGATTTATTGGGGGTTAATGTAGAGACGTTGCACTGCAACGTCTTTGATTTAGCCCCATTTTACCACAACTAAGACGTTGCAGTGCAACGTCTCTACGTGAACCTCGGGTATAAATCCTTAGCTTAATAGCATTGGACTAAAGTCGCCGCTACAGGTACTTGTAAAAACTTATTTAATGCGGTACTGAGTATAAATACAAAAAAGTTTTTTTGGAAAAATAAGGAGGGAGGAATAAACCAGGTTTTTCACTCAAAAAATTGGGCTATATCTATTGTGAAATTTTCTAAAACAGTTGAAGTTATTTCGCCTGTTTCTTCTGCTGAAAATACCAATTCATAATCTCCATTTTGCCATTCATAAATTTCAACACTTTGGCTACGCGGATTTATCATCCAATATTCTTTCACGCCATGCTTTTTATAAAGTTTCATTTTATCGTTTTTGTCGGTTTTTTGAGTGCCTTTTGAAAGTATTTCGATAATCAAATCGGGCACACCTACTATGCAACGTTTTTCATACAAAATACTGCTGTTTGCCTTTAAAACAAAGACCAAGTCTGGAACGACTAAATCAAATTCTGTTAAATAAACATCGGTAGGAGCTGCATATACCTTGCCCAAATTATGGGTTTTTACAAATGTTCTCAAAATGGCAGAAAGTGCCATTGACACATCTTGGTGGTCAAGATTGGGGGAAGTTCTTCGCATAATTACACCATTTATGAGTTCGTAGATATAGCCTTCTTCAAAGTCCATATCAAGGAACTCCGTAACAGTTATCTTTCTTTCGGCTATTGAAGTCATTGCATTGAATTTTTTACTAATTTTAATTAATTGTATGAAATGGTGCTGCGTATCTTTTTACAAAGTTAAAGTTTTATTTTTAAAAAACCATGTATTGCTATTTTTCAAAGTAAAATTCTGCTGATTTAGGCGTGAATTTCACATTCCTAACAAAATCGGGTTGTTTGGTGAGGACTACGGTAACCGTGTTGTTTTTAGGGTTGAAAGCATCACTTTTCATATCCACAACCGCTTCGAAATGTGTCGGATTGAGTTGTGCATAGCGGCTTAAGGCAACCGTACAATCCAATTTTATTTTATTGGGAAAAAATTTCAAGCGTTGTGACGCATTTTTCACAACAAGGGGTATAAACATGGATTTTTCAGTAAACTGCTCTGATTTCACGGTCGCAAGAACTTCTTGTACATCGTATTTGAAAATGGAATGAGGCAACAAGCGTATTTTTTTCGACACTTGTCCTTTCAAATTTTGAAATTTCAGCGTATCGGTTCTAATAGCTAAGACATTATCAATCAATGTTTTAGGTCCCGTAACAGTGACTACTGAGGGGTCTAAAATGATATTTCCTGCGAGGTCATAGCCTTTGTCATAAGTGATGGAAATAGTAGCTTGCACAGGCATCGTTTTACTGATAGCTTTCTCAATATCAAGCGTCAATTGCTCCATATTGATACCGACGACTTCTGTGCCGAGGTGTTGCGTGACAATGCTACGCATAGAAAAAACCTGCACACTGTCTTGATTAAGGTTCAAAAAAATACGTTCTTTTCGCTCCACAAGCATATCCCACCCTGTGCCTTGCAAAGTCACCATTATAAAAGTAGGAGGAGCTGTGCTAAAGGTTTTACCCGTTGGCAGGGTATATTCAATGAAAACAGGAAGGGTTTTACGAAAAGAGGTAGAAAGTTTATTTAAAAACCAAAAACAAAGAGCTATGCCAATGCAGACCATCAGCACAGCTCTATCTTTCGTCCAAAATTGTTGAACCTTATACGGTAGTTTCATCTTTTAAAACAGAAGCGAAGGACTCTGTCATGTCTTTTGAAATAGAGTTTTTGGTGACACGGATGAAAACATTGTTCGCCACTTGCAAAGTCACGATACCGCCTTCAATTTTATTGATTTTACCAATCATACCGCTGGCAGTCACCACTTCTCTGCCTTTTTCAAGCGAGTCGCCAAAAGCATTTTGTTCTTTCTGCCGCTTCATTTGAGGGCGAATCATGAAGAAATAAAAGACGACCAAAATCATCAAAAGAGGGGCAAATTGCATAATAGCACCTGCGCCGCCTGCTTGTAGTAGAATAGAATTCATAGTTAAAGTTAAAGTTATAATTTCAATTAAAAATCAATTTCAATACGCATTTTTCCACCAAGCCCTTGCTCAATAATACGCGTTAATGTAGAGAGACGAATATCGCT